>DASYDR010000145.1:0-11031 GCA_036499545.1 Roseomonas sp.
GGACCCTGGCGGCCGATCTTGGCGACCGCGCCGGGCTGGCGAAGGTGGAGGCGGTGCTGCGCGAGGACACGACCATCGCGATGCTGGTGAACAATGCCGGTTTCGGTGCGGTGACGCCGCTGCTCGCCTCCGACATCGATCGGATGGAGGCGATGATCCAGCTCAACGTCACCGCGCTGACCCGGCTGGCCTATGCCGCGGCACCGGGGATGGTCGCGCGCGGCGGCGGCACCATCATCAACATCGCCTCCATCGTCGCGATCGCGCCGGAAGTGCTGAACGGCGTCTATGGCGGCTCCAAGGCCTATGTCCTGGCCTTCAGCCAGTCGCTGCAACATGAACTCGGGGACAAGGGGGTGCGGGTGCAGGCGGTGCTGCCGGGCGCCACCGCGACCGAATTCTGGGACGTCGCCGGCCACAGCCACGAGAACCTGCCGAAGGCGATCGTCATGTCGGCCGAGGACATGGTCGATGCCGCGCTCGCCGGCCTCGACCTGGGTGAGCGCATCACCATTCCCTCCCTGCCGGAGCAGGCGGAATGGGACGCCTATGAGGCGGCGCGCCGCGCGATGGGCGGCAGGCTGTCGAGCAGCACGCCGGCCGCGCGCTACCGGCGCTGACGGCGATGCGGCCGGTCCGGCAGGACCGGCCGCACCCGGTCAGGCCGGAAGCTGGCCCTCATAGGCCTTCAGGTGGGTATAGGCGAAGCGCAGCCGCGGCACCGGCGCGGTGGCGCGGGCGATCAGGTCGCCGACGATGTGGTCGGCCTCGACCCTGCCGCCGTTCAGGATGTCGCGGAACATCGATGCGGTCTGCTTCGAGCCGGGCGTGGTCAGCATGCCGCGCAACCGATCGAGGAAGGGCTGCCGCGGCGCATGGCCCGATGCGGTCGCGACACCGGCGCATTCCTCCATCAGCCCCAGGACGAATTCCTCGCCGCCCGGCGCCGCGGTGATGACGCCGACCGGCGCCCGCATGGCGGAGGTGGAGGCGGCGACGGTCGTCAGCAGCACCCATTTCTCCCACATGTCCTGCAGCACGACGGTGCTCGCCTTGGCATCGAAGCCGGCACCCGCGCAGGCTTCCGCGAAGGCGTTCACGCGCGCCGAAAGCGTGCCGTCGCGTTCGCCGAAGCCCATCGTCGCCATCGGGTTGAAGTGCTTGATGGCGCCATCGGCGTCGAGCATGGTCGCGATCGCGCATTGCCCGCCCAGCACCCGCGCGGCGCCGAATTTGGCGTCGAGGATGTCGAGGTGCCGCATGCCGTTCAGCATCGGCAGCACGGCGCTGTCCGGTCCCACCGCAGGCGCCACATCCGTCAGCGCGCTGTCGAGGTCATAGGCCTTGCAGCTCAGCAGGATCAGGTCGAACGGCGTGGCGAGGCTGTCGGCCGTGACGGTCGGCGCCCGCAGCGTCGCATCGCCGGCCGGGCTCTTGATGACCAGGCCCCGCTCGGCGAGCAGCGCGGCCCGCTTCGGGCGCACCAGGAAGGTGACGTCGCGGCCCGCCTGCAGCAGGCGCCCGCCGAAATAGCCGCCGATCGCGCCGGCACCGACCACCAGGATACGCATCACTCGACCCCTTTCATGCCGCGGAACCAGACACCGGCCGCGACCATCCACCACAGCATCGCGCCATAGATCAGCATGGCGAGCCCGACCGCGCCAAACACCCACCCGACCGAACCGGTCAGGTGCAGCGCCAGCAGCCCGCCCAGCGCCGCGACCGTGAGGCGGATCATGCCCGCCAGCAGCGGCCAGAGCAGCTTGCCCGCGCCCTGCGACGCGAAATAGAGCGCGAGGCCCATGCCGAAGAAGCCATAGACGGGGCCGACCAGCCGCAGATAGGCGGTGCCGCTCTCGAGCAGCGCGGGCGTGGCGCCGAACAGGGTCAGCCAGGCGGCCGGCCAGATCGCCGCGGCGATGCCCATCGCCTCGCAGACCGTGAAGGCCAGCGCCGATCCGACCAGCGCGATGCGCAGTGCCCGTTCGCGCTGGCCGGCGCCGATATTGGTGCCGACCAGCGCGACCAGCGGCGCGCCGAGGCCGAAGACCAGCGGGATCAGCAGGTATTCCAGCCGTGCCCCGGTGCCGTATCCGGCGACCGCATCCGGCCCGCCGGCACGGCCGACGATACCGGTGGTGAGCGTCACGACCAGGGTCGTCTGCAGGGTGCTGACCGCGGCGACCGCGCCGACGCGCAGGATATCGGCGAACAGCGCGCCGCGCAGGCGCGTCGGCCGCAGCCGCGCGATGCTGCGGCCGCTGAGCACGCCCCAGGCCAGGATCAGCATGGTCACCGTGCCGCCGGCCAGCACCGCCCAGCCGCCGCCGGCGACGCCGAGCCCGGCGACCGGCCCCCAGCCGAAGATCAGCAGCGGCGACAGCGGCACCAGCAGCACCACGCCGGCGATCACCGCGGTGGCGGGCAGCAGCATGTTGCCGGTGCCGCGCAGCACGCTGGCCAGCGCATTGCCGATCCAGGTCAGGATCGCGCCGGCGAAGACCACGTGCGAATAGGCCAGCGCCGCGTCGAGCGAGGCACCCTCGCCGCCCAGCAGGGCATAGAGCGGGCCGCCCCAGGCCAGGAACAGGGCCGAGAAGACCAGGCCGAGCACGATGTTGATGATCAGCGCGTGCAGGACCAGCGCGTCAGCGTCCTCCCGCCGGCCGCCGCCCAGCGCCCGGGCGATGGCGGAGGAAATGCCGCCGCCGACCGCACCGGCCGAGAGCATCTGCATCATCATGTAGCCGGGGAAGACCAGGGCCATGCCGGCCAGCGCATCGGTGCCGAGATGGGACACCCACCAGGTCTCGATCAGCCCGACCGAGGCCTGGGCCAGCATCACCAGCGTGTTCGGCCAGCCGAGCCGGAGCAGGGTCGGCACGATCGGCCCTTCCAACAGCATGCGGGTGCGCGGGCTGATGTTCGTGTCGAGCGTCCGATGATCGGAGGGCCGAACGGCCCGGAGATCTGAATCGGACGCTTCGCTTGCAATGTTCCGATGATCGGAGGGCCGAACGGCCCGGAGATCTGACTCGGACGCTCCATTTGTAAGTCCGACCGGGGCGGCGGCCGGAATGGCAGCCTGAAGCGGGGCGGTCATGGCGTGGCCTCGGGCAGCAGGATGCGGCGGGGATGGGCGGCGTGGCGGCGGAGCATGCCTTCGCCGGCCGCGGGGCCCGGCACCACCGCGAAGCGCGGCCGGGCCAGGGGGGCGCCGCTGACGCGGTCGACCAGCATCGGCTCGGCCGACATTCCGGTCTCGGTGTCGATGATCTGGGTGCTGGCGCCTTCGGGCGCGAAATGCCGGTTGCCCCAGGCGAGCATGGCGATCAGCACCTCGCGGAAATCCTCGCCCTTGGCGGTAAGCCGGTATTCGTGGCGGGGCGGCCGTTCCGAATAGAGGTGTTTCTCCAGCAGCCCATCCCCGACCAGGTCGGCCAGGCGCCGGGTCAGCATGTTCGGCGCGATGCCGAGGCTTTTCTGGAATTCGTCGAAGCGCGTCATCCCGGTGAAGGCGTCGCGCAGGATCAGCATGCTCCACCATTCCCCGACCCGGCCGAGGCTGCGGGCGATCGGGCAGGTCATGGCCGAGAGGTCGGTGCGCTGCATGAGCCGCTTCTAGCGGGACTCACTTGCAATATGCAAGTAAGCCGCTCATGCCCCAGGCGCCGGCGGCCCTATGGCCGCGGCGCAGGCGGGCTACGGGGTCAGTCGCGGCGCGGCCGGCGCAGCGTGAAGCTCTCGAAGGGGGCGATCTGCCCGTCCGGCCCGACCACGTCGTAATATGTCACCTTGATCGTCGTGACGTCGCCGGGATGGGCGCCCGGATCCAGTTCGAAGCCGGCGAAGCCATAGGCGTGGGCGGCATTGCGCACCGCCGACCAGGGCGCTTCCTCCGTCACGTAGAAGGGCGTGCGCTTGCCGGTGGCGGGGTTGCGGTCGCCGACGCGGGTGATCACCCGGCAGCAAGGCGGGTTGAAGAAGAGCTCGTTGGACGGCGCCGAGGTGCCGCCGCCGCCGATCACCATGTGCACGGTGCCCTTGGTGGTATCGATCACGTCGGTCGCCGTGCCCACCGGGATCGGCGTCAGGGTGGTGTTGTTCTGCTGGCCGCGGATCGGGTGGGAACGCTCGTAGTGATGCTCGTGGCCGCACACCACCAGGTCCACGCCATAGCGGTCGAACAGCGGCAGCCATTCCTGGCGGATCCCGAGATCGGCGCCGTTGAACTTGTCGGCGGTGGAGATGGCGACCTGGTGCATGCAGACCACCACCCAGTCGATCCCCCTGTCCTCGCGGGCAGCGGCGAGCTCGCGCTCGAGCCAGGCTTTCTGGGCGCCTTCGGAATAGCCGCGCACATAGGAATCGCCGCCATCCTGGTAGGTGATATCATCATTGGCGATGGCGATCACCCGCACCGAGCCCGCGGTGAAGGCGTACCACAACCCGTGCGTCACCTCGGTCTGGCCTTCGGCCGGCGGCAGCGAGAAGTAGGTCTGGTAGGCCTTGTAGCCGATCGGCCCGTTGCCGAGCTCGTTCTCATGATTGCCGGGGGAGGGCATCCAGGGGCGGTTGCGGGCGCTGCGGGTGTTGTTGTTCCAGAAGTCCCACCAGGTGCGCACGCGATCATGGGCGAGGTTCGCGTAGCACAGGTCGCCGTTGAACAGATGGAACAGCGGGCGCAGCCGCTCGACGCCGAGCGTCGTGTCGCCGGCGGAGGGCGAGCCGAGATTGTCGTTGACGAAGAGGGGGTTGGCCAGCGTTACCCCGGCGGGCGGCGTGAAGACCTTGCCGAGCGTCGGCGTGCCCTGGTCGCCGAAGCTGGTGAAGGTGAGCGCCCGGCGCCCGCGCGGGGAGGTCCGGAAGGTGCCGAACTGCGCCTCGGCGCCGTCATGCAGCGCGGCGTAGAGATAGGCGGTATCAGCCTCGAGGCCGGTGAGCTTGGCGTGATAGGCATGGACGGTCTGGTTCGACTTGGCGTCGACATAGCTGGCCTCGATCGCCGCCACCGTCTGCTCCAGCCGGCCATCGGGGCGGCCGACCAGCACCCTCGGCTGCCGTACCGGCTGCAGCGTATGCCAGGACACCACCATCTCGGCGGAGGCATCGGCGCCGAACTGCAGATGCAGCCCCGCCACCGGCGGCGTCGCCACCGGATCGGCGGCGTGGGCCGGAAGCGCGGCGGTGGCGCTCTCCGCCGCGCCGGCGGGGGCCGCCTTCAGCAGCGCCGCGGTGCCGATCCCGGCCGCCGCGAGAAGCAGGCGCCGGCCGATGGCGAGGTCGGGTTCGTTGTCTGCAATGGTCATGGCGGACGGGCTTTCTCATGCGGACGTCAGAGAGAGCCGTGTATCAAAACCGCATGACAGTCCGTCCCGCGCGGCGGTTAATTAACGCCCATCGGGCGTTCATGCCGGGCCCGCATCCCCGAAGCGCAGGATGCTGACGGCGCCGGCGCCATGGGCGCGCTCGGCGAGCGGCACCCAGCCTTCGATCGTGAGCGCTTCCTCGCGCCCATGCTCGGCGACCAGCACCGCCCCGGGCGCGATCCAGCCGGCGGCGGTGAGGGCCGCGACGGCGCGCGGCACCAGCCCTTCGGCATAGGGCGGGTCCAGGAAGACCAGCCCGCAGCGGGCGGTCGCGCGCGGCGGCCGCGTCGCGTCGCCGGCCACCACCCGGGCGTGGTCCTCCATCCGGCAGGCGGCGATGTTGGCGCGCAGCGCCGCCAGCGCGGCGCGGTCATTCTCGATGAAGATCGCGCCGGCGGCACCGCGCGACAGCGCTTCCAGCCCCAGCGCGCCGGTGCCGGCGAAACCGTCCAGCACGCGCTGCGCCGCCAGCCAGTCCCGCCCGCCCCAATCGCTGTGCCACAGCATGTCGAAGACCGCCTGGCGCAGGCGTTCCGCGGTCGGCCGCGTCGCCAGGCCGGCCGGCGCCGCCAGTACCCGCCCGCGCAGGCTGCCGGCGATGACGCGGGGCATCGCGCGCTATTCCTCGCCGCGCCGGCGGCGCTGCCCGCGCGGCGGCGGGCCGGCATTGCGGGCGCGCGGCGGCTTCTTCGGCGCGGCACCGGGCGTGGGTTCGGGCTGCGGCTTCGGCTCCGCCGGCTGCTGGTGCCGGCGCGGCGGCGCATCCAGGCCAAGTTGCTCGCGCAGCACCTTGGCGTTCACCTCCTCGGCGCTGCCCTTCGGCAGCAGGCCGAGCTGGAAGGGCCCATAGGCGACCCGGATCAGCCGGGTCACGCCGAGCCCGAGATGCGCCATCACCCGCCGTACCTCCCGGTTCTTGCCCTCGCGCAGGGCCACCGTCAGCCAAGCATTGGTGCCCTGGCGGCTGTCGAGCCCGGCCTCGATCGGGCCATAGGCGACGCCTTCGATGCTGACGCCTTTCGCCAGCGCCGCCAGCGCCCGCTCATCGACCTCGCCATGCACCCGGGCACGGTAGCGGCGCAGCCAGCCATTGGCCGGCAATTCCAGCTTGCGGGCCAGCGCGCCGTCATTGGTCAGCAGCAGCAGGCCCTCGGAATTCAGGTCGAGCCGCCCGACGCTGACCAGCCGCGGCAACCCGGCCGGCAGGTTGTCGAAGACGGTCGGCCGGCCTTCCGGGTCGCGATGCGTGGTCACCAGCCCGGCCGGCTTGTGGTAGCGGAACAGCCGCGTCCGCTCCGGCTCCGCCACCATCTTGCCGTCGACGGTGACCAGGTCGCCCGGCTTGATGAAGGTGGCCGGCGTGGTGACCACCTTGTTCTCCAGCCGCACCCGCCCTTCGGCGATCAGCGCTTCCGCATCGCGGCGGGAGGCGACGCCACAGCGGGCGAGCCATTTCGCGATCCGTTCGCCGCGCGCCTCCGGCGTGCCGGCGGCCTCGGCGTCGATATCATCCTCGCTCATCGGCAGGCCGCGACGAAGGCGCCGAGGATCAGCGGATCGGCGGCATCGACCGCATATTCCGGGTGCCATTGCACGCCGAGCGCGAAGCGGTGCGTGGTGCTCTCGATGCCCTCGATGACGCCATCGGGCGCCAGCGCGTTCACCCGGCCGCCGGCACCGGCCGTGGCAACCGCCTGGTGATGCGCGCTGTTCACCGCCATGCGCGGGCGGCCGACGATCCGCGCCAGCAGGGTGCCTTCGGCGATCGCGACCTCATGCCCCGGCTCGGCGCGCGGATTGGGCTGCTCATGCGCCAGCGCCTGCGGCACGCTGTCCGGGATGTGCTGGATCAGGCTGCCGCCAAGGGCGACCGCCAGCAGCTGCTCGCCGCCGCAGATGCCGAGCACGGGCATGTCGCGGGCCAGCGCGGCGCGGGTCGCCGCCAGTTCGAAATCGGTGCGGCCGGCCTTGAGCACCACCGTCGCATGCGCCGGCCCGCCGCCATAAAGGGCCGGATCCACGTCGAAGGCGCCGCCGGTCACCATCAGCCCGTCGATACGGTCGAGATAGGCCTCGGCCAGCTCGGCGTGGTGCGGCAGCGCGATCGGCAGCCCGCCGGCCGCGACGATCGCGGCGAAGTAGTTCTGGCGCAGCGCATACCAGGGCAGCTTGGAATAGCCACCGGGCTGCTCGGCATCGAGGGTGACGCCGATGATGGGACGTTGGGTCATATTGCTGGTGGTAGAGGGGCGGGGGCCAGGCGGGCAAGTCTTCCCTTGCATGGCCCAACAACAGCAGATTGCCGGGCATGACCCCAATCGAGATCGCATTGGAAGAAGCCCGCGCCGCCGGCGCCCGCGGCGAGGTGCCGGTCGGCGCCGTGGTCACCGATGCCGAGGGCCGTGTCCTGGCGCGGGCCGGGAACGAGGTGGAGGCGCGCCAGGACCCAAGTGCCCATGCCGAGATGCTGGCGCTGCGCGACGCCGCCGCGCGGCGGGGGGAAAAGCGGCTGGCCGACTGCACCCTGACCGTGACCCTGGAGCCCTGCCCGATGTGCGCCCAGGCGGCCAGCCTGTTCCGCATCCGCCGCATCGCCTTCGGCGCCTACGATCCGAAATCGGGTGGGGTCGAGCATGGCGCCCGGATCTTCGCCGCCAGCTCCTGCCACCACGCGCCGGAGGTGACCGGCGGCCACCGCGAATCGGATTGCGCCGCGCTGCTGAAGGCATTCTTCGCCGCCCTGCGGGATTAGAGAGAGCGGTTGACCCGGCCGTCGCCCCTGGTGGAGGCTTTGTTATGTCACACGACCTGATCCGCACCTCGATCGAGGGCGACATCGCCACCATCCTGCTGGACCGTCCGGGCAAGCGGAACGCGCTCGACCTCGCGATGTGGATCGCCCTGGGGGAGGCCTGCGCAGCGGCCTCGGCCGATACCGCGCTCCGCGCCGTCATCATTCGCGGCGCGGGGGAAGCGGCGTTCTGCGCCGGCGCCGATATCGGCGCCTTCGGGCAGGAACGCGGCACGCCGGAGCGGGAAGCGATCTATGGGCGGGAATTGCACCGCGCCTTCCATGCCATCCGCACCTGCCTGCCCCCCACCATCGCCGCCTGTTCCGGCTGGACCATGGGCGGCGGTTGCGGGATCGCCACGATGTGCGATTTCCGGGTGGGCTCGCCCGCGACCCGCATGGGCATCCCGGCCCGCAACCTCGGCATCTTCTACGCCTATGACGAGATCGACCCGATCGTGCAGATCGTGGGCCATGCCGTCGCCGCCGAGATCCTGATCGAAGGCCGGGTCTTCACGGGGGAGGAAGCGCTGGCCAAGGGCCTGCTCTCCCGCCTGGTCGCGGACGGCACGGTGCATGCCGAGGTGGACGCGTTGGCCCGGCGCATCGCCCAGGGCTCGCCCCTGTCCGCGCGGTTCCACAAGCGGGCCTTGCAACAGCTGCGCGGCGCGCTGCCGATCACCGACGCGGACCGGGAGGCCGAGGGCAGCTTCGCCTATACCGAGGATTTCCGGAACGCTGCCCGCGCCTTCCTGGCCAAGCGCAAGCCCATCTTCGAAGGAAAATGAAATCGCGGCCGCGGGCTGCCACCGGTCCCTGCGGGCCGAGCGGAGCAATGCCCCGGGGTCGCGTATGCGGCCCCGCGCGTGACCATCAGTTGCCGCCAACGCGCCCTGTCAGCGCGGTAGCCAAGCCGGCGGATGCCGGCGCCGGCGCTTGAGGACAAAAAACAGGCCGCCCAAGGCGCGACCTAATCCTCCACGCGGTTCCCCTGGGACTGGGCGGCCAACGCGCGCGCCATCTGACTGAGCGCTTCCTGGTGCTTCTCGTTGTCGATCAGCGCGAAGTTGCGGGCCAGTTCCAGGCACATGCGCTGGCGGGGCGACATCTCCTGCGTCTCCTCGCCATCGGCCAGGCCCTCGAAGAACCAGGACACCGCGACGCCCAGCACCTGGGCGATCTCGAACAACCGCCCGGCGGATATGCGATTCAGCCCGCGCTCGTATTTATGCGCCTGCTGATAGGTGACGCCGATCATCTTGGCGAGTTGCTGCTGCGACAGCCCCATCATCACCCGCCGTTCCCGGATCCGGGCCCCGACATGGTGGTCGGCGGCACTGGCACGGTGGCTCTGCCGGTCGTCGGCGCCAGCCGCCCCGGATGACACGGCACCCTGGACGTTCTGCGCGGAATTCGGCCTGGCTGACATCAAAAGCGGCTCCACCACTGTGGGGTCTTCCCGCAGCAGTGCGCCCAAACGGCGTCAGCTTCCACTCACACGCGCATGATCAGGGCAGAAAATCCATCGTACACGATCATTGCGCGAGCGGTCAGGGCTTTCCACCCGGCTTGGCTTCCATCTGGGCGACCAGGGCGCGCAGGCGTTCGACCTCCGCGACCAGGGCGGCGACGGTCTGCGCCTCGTCACGCGGCGCTTCGGCGCCACGGGCGGCGAAGGGGGTGAACAGGGACATGGCCCGCTCCATCATCGCCATGTTCTGCTTCCCGAGCTCCTCGAGGCTGCCGAACCCGGGCGGGAAGGGCATGAAGCCGCCCATGGTCCGCTCCATGGTGGCCTTCATCTGGTCCTGCTGGCGGGAGAAGCCCTCCATCGCGAATTCCAGGTAGCGCGGCACCAGCCCCTGCAGATTGTCGCCGTAGAAGCCGATCAGCTGGCGCAGGAAGCTGGTCGGCAGCAGGTTGTGCCCCTTGCTTTCCTCCTCGACGATGATCTGGGTCAGGACGGATCGGGTGATGTCGTCGCCCGACTTGGCGTCGTAGACGACGAAGTCGCGGCCCTGCCGGACCATGTTCGCCAGATCCTCCAGCGTGACATAGGAGGAGCTCTCGGTGTTGTAGAGCCGCCGATTGGCGTATTTCTTCACCACCACCGGGGGCTGTGCCTGCGGCCCCTGCTCGGCACGTTCGGCGTTGTTTTGGGCCATGGCGTCGCTTCCGATCCCAGTTCCTTGAAGTGCGAGCCTAGCCGGGCTTTGGTGCGCCGCGAAAGCGCGATTGCGGTATACCCCGTTGCGCGGCGTTCCCGGCACCGCCGGCGGGCGCTATCCTGGCACCCGAGAGGAAGGCCCGAGAAGGATGTCGCCCCGCCATGGAGCAGCCCGATCCGCCCGATGCCGCGGCGCTCGAAAGGCTGGCGGAGGACTGGATCGCCCTCTGGCAGAGCGAGCTGGCGGCGCTGGCCGCCGATCCGGAGCTGGCCGCCGCCTGGGCCGGGCTGCTGCGCGCTTTCGCCGGCAAGGCGGGCGGGCATGATCCCGCGCCGCGGCCCCCGCCCCCTGCCGCTGCACCTGGGCCTGGCGTCGCTGCGGGCGATGCTGGCGCTGGTGGCGACGCCGCGCTGCACGCCCGGATCGCCGAGCTGGAACGGCGCCTGGCCGCTCTCGAAGGCCGGACAGGCGGAAGCGGCGCGGATCGGCCAGGCCCTCGCCGCCGGCGGACACCCGCCTGACGCCTTCCGCGCCGCGGTGCTGCGGCGGCTGATGGCGCAGGATGGCGGCTTCCTCGGCGGCGTCCTGGCCTATCGCCGCCAGGATGCCGTGCCCGGACAGCCGGAACCGCCGGTGCTCTGGCAGGAAAGCGGCAGCCGGGTACTGGATTACGGCGGCGCCGGTCCGGCCACGCTCTTCA
>DASYDR010000146.1:0-2553 GCA_036499545.1 Roseomonas sp.
AGACGATTGCGACCGTGATGCTGGCGGGCTGCGCCTCGCTCGGGATCGCGGGCTGCACCAACCCCTACGACCCCGGCCAGCGCGCCGTGGGCGGTGCCCTGATCGGCGCCGGTGGCGGCGCCGCGATCGGCGGCCTTGCCGGCGGCGGCCGCGGAGCGGCGGTTGGCGCCCTGATCGGCGGCGCCAGCGGCGCGGTGGTCGGCGCGGCCACGACCCCTGCGCCGGGCTATGCCTATGCCGCGCCACCGCCGGCCTATGGCTACGCCGCGCCGCCGGCCTATTACGCCCCGCCGGCCTATGCCTATGCGCCGCCGCCGCCGGCCTACGGCTATTACCGGCCCTATTATGGCCGCGGCTACTACGCCTACTGACGCGGAACGACGCGCTTCGGGCACGGAGCCCTGGATATCGGCCGATGCCCGGCCATGCCGCCAAAACGATGCGAGATCGGGCGCGTCGCAAGGGCCCTTGCCTGGTCCCGCCATGCCCGATCCCGGCAAACGGGTCACAAAGCAGCGGGCGGGCGCACCCATGACCTTGGCAACTCCGAGCCCGCTTCCGTATTCACGCCAGACCTTAGAGCGTGATCGGTTGAGGTGGAATCACCGAAAACCGCGAATCACGCGATCAAACAAAGCTCTGGAGCAGGATGCGTGAGCGCTTGCGAACGCATCCTGCTCTAGTCCACGGAGGCTTCTTGATGACGCCGGTCAGAACCGCCCTGCTGGGCCTCGCTTTCGCCGCGCCGCTGCTGGCCCTGCCCGCCGCGGCGCAGCAGACGCCGGGGGTGAGCTTCGTGCAGCCGCTTTCTCCGGCCGCCGTCACGCAGCTGCAGGAACGGCTGCGCCAGGCCGGCGATTATACCGGCAATGCCGATGGCGCCTGGAACGCCGACAGCCAGTCGGCGCTGGAGCGCTTCCAGCAGCGGAGCGGGCTGCAGGCGACCGGGCAGGTCAACCAGGTGACGGCCATGATGCTCGGCATCAACCCCGCCGAATTGCTCACCGCCGCCGCACCCCCAGGCACGGCGCCGGGTGCCGGCCCGGCCATCGGGGCGCAGCCCATCACCTCCGGCCCGATCAGCGCGCTGGCGGTGCAGAAGATCCAGTCGCGGCTGCGCGCCTATGGCTTCTATGTCGGCTATGTCGACGGGATCTGGGGCCCGGGCACGCAGACCGCGCTGGAGCGCTTCCAGCAGAGCCGCGGGCTGCAGCCGATCGGCCAGCTCACCGCCGCGACCCTGGTCGCGATCGGCCTCGACCCCGCCAATCCCTGAGGATCGGCCGGGCCGCCTGGCCGCTATGGCGCCCAGTGGCGGTCGACGCCGCTGAACCAGGCGGCGTCACGATCCTGCCATTCCGTGGACGGGCCGAAATTCGGCGCCTCGCCGAAGTGGTCCTTGGCGTGGCCGATGACATAGCCACCCCGCTGCACGTCATAGCGCAGCGCCGCCCAGGGCACGGGGTAGTAGTTGGCGGCGGTGACGAGGGCGCCGCCGGCCGCCACCACCGCATAGGCGACCTTGCCGCCGGTCTTGTCGATCATGACGCTGTGGACTGCCCCCAGCTCTTCGCCGGCGGTGTCATAGACTGCCGAGCCTTCGACCTTGTCGGAGGAGATCAGGTTCACGGTCTCGTCGCGGGCGATATTGCCGCGGCTGGCGGCTTCGCCCGTGCTCACGCTCTTGCTCATGGCGCCCTCCTGGAGTGTCAGCCGGAGAACCGCCCGCGCCCGGTACGGTTGCCGGCGACACGAGAAGATGTTCCGCGGTGGGACAGGCGGCGCGCCAGGCGCTACACTGTCGGAACGAAATCCGGAGAGACGCATGCCCGAGCCCCGTCCCGGCGACCTGAACCCGCTGGACCTGGTGATCGCCGCGACCGAGGCGGCGCACCCGGGCCCGGCCGCGGCCGGAAGCGAGCCGGAGGCGCTGGCCAAGGTGGAGCGCGCCATCGCGCCGCTGCTGGCCGCCCTCGTGAACCATCCGCGCTTCGTGGCGCTGGAGGCGGCCTGGCGGTCGCTCGATCGCCTGGTCGCGGCGCAGGACGCGGCGCCGGTCGCGGTGAAGCTGCTGCCGCTGACGAAGCGCGAGATCGTCCGCGACCAGCGCGCCGCCGTGGATCCGAAGGAAAGCGACCTGGCCGCCCTGCTCTGGGATGAGGGCCTGGGCGGGGGGGAGCCTTTCGGCCTGCTGCTCGCCGACATGGCATTCGATGGCGGCGCCGAGGATGTGCAGGCGCTGCGCGGCCTGGCCGCGGCGGGGGAGGATGGCTTCGTCCCGGTCATCGCCCATGCGTCGCCGGCGCTGCTCGGTGTCGAGGCGTGGCCGGCGCTGCCGGGGCAGCGGGAGCTCGCGCGCGTGCATGAAGGGGCGGGCGCCATCGCCTGGCGCGGCCTGCGGGACAGCGGGGAAGCCCGCTTCCTCACGCTGGTGGGGCCGCGCGTGCTGGCCCGTGGCGGCGAAGGCGCGCTGCGCTGGACCGGCGGCGCCTGGGTGCTCGCCGCGCGCATCGCCGCGGCCTTCCGGCGCGAAGGCTGGGCCGCCGGCATCGA
>DASYDR010000147.1:0-9070 GCA_036499545.1 Roseomonas sp.
CGCCATGAGGAGGTTGCCGCTTTCGCCGCCGCCGGCGAGGCCCAGATCACTGGCGCCCTGGCCGTCTGTGCCGGATCCTGCGGCCCCGGCAACCTGCATCTGATCAACGGTCTCTATGACTGCCATCGCAGCGGCGCGCCGGTGCTGGCGATCGCCGCGCATATCCCAAGCAGCGAGATCGGCATCGACTATTTCCAGGCCACCCATCCCGAGATCCTGTTCCGCGAATGCAGCCACTACGTGGAGCTGGTATCGAATCCGAAGCAACTGCCGCAGATCCTGCAGCGGGCGATGCGCGTGGCGATCGCGCGCCAGGGTGTCGCCGTCGTCGTGCTGCCCGGTGATGTCGCGCTGCAGCCCCTGGACGCCGTACCGGCGGCCTGGGTGGCGCCGAAGCCGCCGCGCATCCTGCCGCCGGAGGCGGATGTCGCGCGCCTGGCGGCGATGCTGAACGAGACCGGCCGGATCACGCTGCTCTGCGGCGCCGGCTGCGCCGGCGCGCATGCCGAGGTGCTGGCGCTGGCGGAAAAGCTCAAGGCGCCGATCGTCCATGCGCTGCGCGGCAAGGAGCATCTCGAATACGAGAACCCCTATGATGTCGGCATGACGGGGTTCATCGGCTTCGCCTCCGGCTACGCCGCCATGAAGGACTGCGACACCCTGGTGATGCTGGGGACCGGCTTCCCCTATCGCCAGTTCTATCCGGAGAATGCCCGCGTCGTGCAGATCGACATCCGGCCGGAGGCACTCGGCAATCGCTGCCCGCTCTCGCTCGGCCTGCTCGGCGACGTGCGCGCGACGCTGCGGGCCGTGCTCCCGGTCATCGCCGACAAGGCGGACCGCGCGCATCTCGACCGCGCCGTCGCGCATTACCGCAAGTCTCGCCAGGATCTTGACGCCCTGGCGGAGAGCGGGCCCGGCAGCAGCGTGATCCACCCGCAATACATGACGCGCCTGGTCAGCGAACTCGCCGACGAGGATGCGATCTTCACCTGCGATGTCGGCACGCCGACGGTCTGGGCGGCCCGCTACCTGGTGATGAACGGCAAGCGCCGGCTGCTCGGCTCCTTCAACCACGGCTCCATGGCCAATGCGATGCTGCAGGCGATCGGCGCGCAATCGGCCTGCCCCGGCCGGCAGGTCATCTCCCTGTCCGGCGACGGGGGCTTCACCATGATGATGGGTGATTTCATCACGCTCACGCAGATGGGGCTGCCCATCAAGGTCATCGTGCTCAATAACGGCACGCTCGGCTTCGTCGAGATCGAGATGAAGGCAGGCGGCTTCCTCGATACCGGCGTCGACCTCAAGAACCCGGATTTCGCGGCGATGGCCGGGGCGATGGGCATCAAGGGCATCCGGGTCGAGCGGCCGCAGGAGCTTCGCGCGGCCCTGGCCGAGGCCCTGGCGCATGACGGGCCCGCCTTGGTCGATGTGGTGAGCGCTCGTCAGGAACTGGTGCTGCCGCCGAAGACCAGCCTGGCGAATGTGCGCGATTTCGGCCTGTTCATGATCAAGGCGGTCATGGATGGCCGCGCCCGGTCGCTCATCGACCTCGCGAAGGTCAATCTGACGCGCTGAACCTCAGCGCCACGCCGGTCGCCCCCGGCTCACTCCCCCCGACTGGCCAGCCGCTTGATCGTCGCGACCTGGCGAAAATAATCGCGCCTGGGCTGGGCCGGGCTGCCGACCAGGGCGGCGCCGGGCGCAACATCGGATATCACCCCGGCCTGCGCGCCGATGCGGGCACCGCGCGCGACATGCAGATGCCCGGCCAGGGCCGCCTGGCCGCCGACCTGCACGAAGTCCTCGAGCACGGTCGATCCGGCGATGCCCACCTGCGCCACGATGACGCAGCAGCGGCCGACGCGGACATTGTGCGCGATCTGCACCAGGTTATCGATGCGGGAGCCGCAGCCGATCTCGGTATCGCCGACGGAGCCGCGGTCGATGGTGGTATTGGCGCCGACCTGCACATCGTCGCCGAGGATGACGCGGCCGAGATGCGGCACCGTCAGGAAGCCGTCCTTCGTCGCGGCGAAGCCGAAGCCCTGCTGGCCGATGCGCGCCCCGGGGTGCAGGTGCACGCGCGCGCCGATGATGGTGTAGCAAAGGCTGACATGCGCGCCGATGCGGCAATCCGCACCGATCACGACGCCTTCGCCGACCGAGGCATAGGGGCCGATCCAGCTCCGCGGCCCGACCTCGGCCCCGGATGCGACCAGGGCATAGGCACCGATCTGGGCCGTGGGATCGACCCGCGCCCCATCCTCCACGCAGGCGGTCGGATGCCGGCCGGGGTGGAGCGGCCGCAACGGATGGAACAACGCCGCGACCCGCGCCCAGCCGGCATAGGGCTCGGTGGTGAGGATCGCCGCGGTGCCTGCGGGCACCCGCCCGAGCATATCCGGATGCACGATGACCGCGCCGGCCGCCGTCTCCTCGAGCGCGGAAGCGTAGCGCCGGTTGTCCAGGAAGCTGACTTCCCCCGGGCCCGCGGTAGCCAGGGGCGCCACGCCGGTCAGAAGGACGCCGGCCGCGGCGGTCGTGCCGGTGGCGGCTTCCGCGACGGCGGCCAGGGAATAGGGCCCGCTTCTGGCGAAAAACCGCGCGTCGCCAACGGACGTCCGGGTCATGTCTCATCCTTTTCGGTGGAGCACGACGCCGTCCACCCATCCTGTCTAGCGGAGGCGGCTCCATTTGGCGCGCATTGTTGCACGAGCCGGGCAGAGGCGGCCGGTCGCCACTTGTGGCGCGCCTGGGCTCGCACCACGTAACGTGATGGATCCGTTGCGCGCCTTACGACCGCTCCGGGACCGAATCGCCACCCCAACAGAGCAGGGTCCGACCCGTCGATATTCTCGGGGCGGCCAGATTCTCCTGCGGAAACAAGAAGTTGGGTCGGTATCGGGCCATATCGCGCAGCGAAACCTGTCCAGCCATTGCGACGCCGGGCCGTTGCGGGAATGGCATGGATCATGGGCGACCGCGATCGCCAAGCAGGAGAACGCCACGATGCGCCCACACAGCTTTTCCGTCGGACAGAGTGTCGAGCTCGTCTCGGGCAGGCTCAGCGGCAACGTGCCCGGCGGCAGCTATGTGGTGCTGCGCCAATTGCCGAATGACAGCGCGGACCGGGAATATCGCGTGAAGAATGCCCGGGACGGGCATGAGCGCGTGGTGCGCGAAAGCGAGCTCCGCCAGGAGCAGGCGCCCTCTTCCGGGGAACGGGATCCTTGGGCGAAAGCCGCTCCGGCGACGGCCGCCGCGCGCCTGCGCCGGCCCTGACAGGGCCGGGCGCGGTCTCCCGGGGGTGTTGCGCCCCCGGGCGGGGCGGCGGTCAGCGCCGCGCCTTGCCTTTCTCGATCTCACGCTCGATCGCCGACCGCTCGGTCGCGCCGGTGCGCCGGATGATTTCCCGGATGATGGCGGCGGATACGCGATGCCGCTTCGCCAGATAGACAACCTCCTCTTCGAGCTTGCCGGCTGCCGCCGGGTCCAGGGTCTCGGCCTTCGTCTTGGGGTCCGCCATAATCGGTTCCTAATAGGTTGCCTCCGCCACGGGGCGGGTGCCTGTGAAGTGTCGTCAGCCGGCGTCGCACGAAGACCAGCGCCACACGAAGGCAGGCGCAGGGGGCGCAGCTTCGCGAATGGACGTGACCTTCAGTTCAGCGGCCGGATCCCGTGACCATGCCGTCCACCGGATGCACGGGCCTGTCTCTCCGCCGCAGCGAATGGTCCGGAGCGCCATGGGTCCATGTTCCTGGTCGGCAGAGAAAGGGGGGTCGGCGCGGATGGCGCATCGGCGCCGGACGACACCCTGCCACGCAGGCACGGAATCCCATAGCAGATGGGCAGCGGCCCGCTGATTGCAAGCCGGCAATGGATCGCCGTCCAGGGCGCAACCGGGCTGATCGCCGCGGCGTTGACCGGATGCGCACGTCTTTGCGCGGGAGGAAACGACCAATGCGGGATGTGGTGTTCGGCGTGATCGTCGGCGCTGGGCTGATCATGGGCACGCTGGCGATCGATGCCGTGCTGCGGTCCGGCGCCGCGGAAAGGCAGATCTTCCACCTCGCCGCCTTCGACTGAGGTCCGGCCGTCAGCGGCCGATGAACAGCCCCGGCCTGCCTGCCCGTGCCCGTCCGGCAGGCCGAGCCTTCGGGCTCGGGGCGGCGGGTATCAGGGCGACGGTGAAGGCCGCCCGGCCCGCGGCGTCCGCAGCACCTCGGTCATGAACTGCGCCACCCGCAGGATCGCCTCCTCCATTGCCCGCGGATCCGACCTGACCGCGGCATGATCCGCCGAGGCCGGGCAATCGGCCGGCATTTCACCCAGGCCCTCGGCATCGATCTGCAGGGTGCGGCCGGCGCCGGGCGGGCGCGGCGGCGCGCAGCCGGGGTTGAGCGCCGCCACCGGCAGGCCCGCGGCGCCGCTCAGGGCGATGCGCGCGCCGCCGCCGAAGCCCAGCACCGCGACGCGGGCCGGATCGAAGCGCCGGTCGGCGATGATCGCGCGCAGCAGACGCCCCAGGCGCTGCGCCACCAGCTGGGCGGTGGCGGCGGTGGCCGGCCCGGGCTGAATCTCGATGGTCGCGATGCCCTGGGCATTGAGCCGATCGGTATAGGGCCGGCCCCGCTGGTCGAAGCCTGCCGGGTCGGGCACCACGATCACGACCGGCGCCGGGCTGGCGGCCCGCGGCAGGGCCAGCAGCACCGGCCCGACGCCGGGCATCTCCGGCTGCATGGCGAAGGGCTGCGCCCGCGCCGCCCCGGCAATGAGCAGAAGGAAGCCGGCCAGCGCCAGAAGGCGCCACGACCGCGGTGGAAGCGTGGCATTCACGTCGCGGACCTCCTCGACGGTGGGCGGCGGCGGGACTGTCCCTCCGGGTCGCCCCTCCGCGCCGTGTCCCCGGTCACAGGCCGGGCGTCAAGCGCGGCCGCATGTCAGGCAGGCTGGTTGTCCCGAAGTCGGCATGACGGCATGCTGCCGGGGCCATCGTCACCCGCCCGGGTCAAATCCACCCGCATGGAATCACCGGCCCACACCATGGACGACCTATCCCGCATCCCCTTCTTCCGGCCCTTCACCCCGGCGCAGCTCGCGCCGCTGACCGCGGTCGCCCGCTGGCGCGGCTACGAACCGGGCCAGATCGTGCTCGAAGCCGGCGATCCGACGCAGGAGGTCTTCTTCATCACCGAAGGCGAGATGCGCGTCGTCACCCGCAGCAGCGGCGGGCATGAGATGATCCTGAACGAGATCGGCGCCGGCAGCTTCTTCGGCGAGATCGCGGCGATCGACAATGCGCCGCGATCGGCCGGCATCGTGGCGCTGACGCGCGGACGGGCCTGCGCGGTGCCCGCCGCGCCCTTCCTGGCCTTCGCCCTTTCGACCCCGGAAGCCTCGCATCAGCTGCTGAAGCTGCTCGCGGCCCTGGTGCGGGAGAAGGATGCGCGGCTGATGGAACTGGCGGTGCTGCCGGTCCGGCCGCGGCTGGTGGCGCTGCTGCTGCGCCTGTCCCGCCCGCGCAAGGCAGGCGGGCGGGTGGTGTCGCCGCCGCGGCCGCAGCATGAGCTGGCGGCCCGCATCGGCACGCGGCGGGAGGTGGTGTCGCGCACCATGGGCGCCCTGCAGCGCGAAGGGCTGATGGAGCTGACCCGCGGCGGCCTGGTGCTGCTGCAGCCTGAGGCCCTGGAAGCCGAGGTCGAAGCCGGCTACCGCGCCGCCTCGGGCGGCTGAACAGGCGGCCATGGCCCTCGGAGGCGTCGGGCCGGTCAGTGAACCGGCCCGCGGGTCTCAGACCAGCGTCTCGGTCGCCAGTTGCAGGATCACCTGGCTGCGGCCGGCGGCGTAGTCGCCGTCGCGGAACTGCATCAGGTCCTTCACCGCCTTGCCCCAGACATCGCCCGCATCGGCGACCTTCGCCGACATCTCCTCCATCTGCCCCAGGGCCTGGAAGCCCCAGATGGTGCGGAAGCTGCCGAGGGTGCGGTCGCTCTGCTGGAAGACGGTGTAGGTGCCGAGGTATTCGATCCCGGGCACGCTGGACGCGCGCAGCGTCGCATGCGTCGTCTTCAGGAAGGCCTGGAAGGCGGCGTGCTGGTCGCGCGGCACTTCATAGCCCCATTCGAGCAGGATGCGGCCGAGCGGGCCGGCGCTCACCGCGCCGCTGGCCGGGGGCAGGATCAGGAACTGCTCGCCGCTCCGCACGACGGAGACCAGCGGCGTGACGCTCGCCGGGGCGATGGCGCCCTGGGCGCGCAGCAGGGCCTCCGCCGCATCGGCGGCGTGATCGGGGTGGTCGGTCATGCTGGTGTCTCCTTCACGGTGTCGGCGTCGGCACGCCGTTGCAAGAGGCCGGAGGCCAGCAGCCCCGCAAGCCCGTCCTCCAGGGTGCGGCGCGCCGCCTCGGCAGAGAGCCGGGGTGCGGTGCGCGCCGCGAAAGCATTGGCCAGCGCCTCGATCCCCAGATCCTCGGCGAGTTCCAGGATCAGCCAGGCGGTCGCGTTGAGCTGGTGCAGGCGCGGGGCGGCCGGCGTATAGGCCAGGCAGGCGCCGAGCTCCGGCAGCGGCCGCAGCCTGACCCCCGGCGCGCGGCTATACCGCATCGGAACGCACCGGCAGCGGCGGCAGCGCCCGCAGATCGACACCGTCGTTCAGCCCGGCATCGAAGGGATCGGGCGCATCCCAGCGGCCATGGAAGGCATAGGCGGTGGACCGGCAGCCGCCATGGGTGTGCTGGGTGGTCGCGCAGCCGGAGCAGCTCTTTTCCACCTGGCCGGCGCGCAGCCGGCGATACAGCGGATGCTCCCACGTCTCCAGGAAGGGCGTCACCGTCACGTTGCCGTAGTCGACATAGTCGCGCAGGTACATGCAGCCGATCGAGCGGCCATAGGCATTCACCGCCGCCATCTGCCAGCAGCAATTGGCATCGTTCGGATGCCAGGACTGCATCAGCCGCACGCCCTCCGGCGGGCGGAGCGCCGCGATGGCGTCCATCATCTCCTGCAGGGAGAGCGACAATTCGTCCCAGTTCCGCCGCATGCGGCCGAGCGGATAGGGGCGCAGCACGCCGACCGCTTCGACGCCTTCCGCCTTCGCGAGGTCGAGCACCTGCTGCAGCTCGTGGTAATTGCCGCGGTTCATGATGATCAGCACGGTGACCGGCAGCCCCGCCCGGCGCGCCGCGCGGATGCCGTCGATGCTGCGCGCGAAGCTGCCGGGCACGCCGGTCAGCGCGTCATGGGTCGCGGGTGTCGCGCCGAGCAGGTCGACCATGGTGTCGCCGAGCCCGATCCGCTTCAGCCGCGCCGCCATGGCATCGTCGATCAGCGTCGCATTGGTGCGCAGCCTGGTCATCGCGCGCGGCGCCGCATGGGCGATGACGTCCAGGATGTCGGGGCGGTGCAGCGGCTCGCCACCTTCGATCATGATCGAGATCACGCCCGCCTCGAAGAATTCGTCGAGCAGCGGCAGCCAGGTCGCGGCCGGCAACTCCTCCGGTGAGGGATCGCGCGTGCAATCGGCGTAGCAGACCCGGCAATCGAGGTTGCAGGACTGGGTATAGCCGATGGTGACCTTCATCGGCCGGTGCAAAGGCGGCGAGCCGCCAACGAGGGTCATACCGGTTCCTCCAGCGTTTTCGCGAGTGCCGCGGCGGCATCGACCCGCCCGCAGCCGAGATCCGGCACCCAGGCCGCCGCCGCATCGTGCTGCCGCTCCCGCGTCGTCGCCTGCAGGATGGCACGGATGCGCGTGGTGGACAGGTTCGGCCGCGCCTGCAGCATCAACGCCACGACACCCGCGACATGCGGTGCGGCGGCGCTGGTGCCGTTCATCAGCCAGGTGACGTCGAAGGGCATGCCGCTGCCGTCGAGCTGGCCGCCGCGACCGGCGGCCGCGCGGATATTGACGCCGGGCGCCGCGACATCGGGCTTCTCCGCCCCGGCGCGGGTCGGCCCGCGGGAGCTGAACACCGCCGAGGCGCCGCCCGGCAGATCATGCGCGGCGACGCAGATCGGCCCCGCCGCACAGGCGAGCGAGCCGAGCGTGCAGCCCTCGGTGACGCTGGCGCCGCTCAGGGGTTCGAACCGCGAACTGTCCTGGCGGCGCAGATCGTCGCGCTCGATCCAGGCATCGAAGGCGATCTCGGCGGGCGTGGCCTTGGGATCGAGGCTGAGCGTCACCTGCCAGGTCTCGTCACTGCCGGCGGGCGCCAGCCGGATCTCGAAATGCTGCAGCACCTCCTCGGTGGAGAAGGGGTGCGTGGTGGAAACGGCGGTGCCGATGATGGCCTCGCCCTTGGCGTCCAGCAGCCGGTCGACATCGCGCCGGCGCAGCGCGTTCGGCGGCAGCACTGAATCCGGGGACCCGCCGGGCCGTCCGATCGCGATATCGAGCGGCGGGCGCCGCCCCTGCATCGGCGCATAGACGCGCAGCACGTTCGGCGTGCGGTCGCCGCCGGCGAAGCGCCAGCCGAATGTGGCGGGCTGGCCCGGCGCCACCTTGCCGTTCCAGTGCTGGCTGGTGGTGCGCGCGTTGCCGGCGGCGACCGTGATGGCGCGGCCCGGCACCTGCAGCAGCGCATCGAAGGCGCGATCCATCAGCCCCCGCCCGTCATGCGCGCCGGTATTGGCGCCGATGCTGAGGTTGATGACCGCGGGCATGTCTTCCTGCCGCGCGAAGGCGAACAGGGCGCAGACGCCTTCGAAGACGTCGATGGCATCGCCTTCCGAGATCAGCGCGCGCGGACGCAGATGCACGAAGGCGAGCGCCGCGCCCGGCGCCACGCCCGGTTGGACCGGGCCGGCCCAGAGCCCCTGCGCCGGCCGCCGGCCGCCGGCGACCGACAGCACATGGGTGCCGTGCACCTGGGTCTGCCGCACCAGCTCGCTCATCGGCGTGCGCACCGCATCCGGCGCCTCGTAGCCATTCTCCCAGGGCAGGTAGCCAAGCGCGGCATAGGGGTCCGGCCGCGCCAGCGCGGCGTCGATCTCCGCCTGCGTGAAGATGCGCCCCGGCAGCTCCTGCCCGGATGGCGCGATGCCATTCTGGTCCCAGAGCATCCGCA
>DASYDR010000148.1:0-6442 GCA_036499545.1 Roseomonas sp.
TCTGCAGCCAGCGTAAGCGGCCGTCTTCCTCATCGAAGCTGAGCTGCAAGGCGCCATAGCTCCAATGGTCCCCGTATCGCCCGAAGGATTTCGGCGGCCCGAGCAGCTTGCCGATATCGCGCCGGGATGCGGTGTAATCGATGGGACCAAGCTGCCCGGTGGCCAGGAATGCCAGCAGGGGGACGGGGGGATGCAGCATGTTGCGTCCGTCGCGCCAGGGATGCGACCCCGGCGGGGTCGAAGCGGCGCCCCGCAGATAGGCATCGGCATCAAGCCACCGCGGCACGGCCTCCGCATGCTGCGGACACCATTCGATCGCCTCCAGCTGCGCGCAATGATCGAAGCAGGCACCGATGATCGAGGAAGCCAGATTCAGGCTCGGCGGCGGCATGCCGCTGCCCGAAACCTCGTAGTCGCCCCTGAAGCGCAGGGTGACAGGCCCGTAGCGAAGGATGATGACGAAGGCAGGGTCCAGGTCGCGATCGTCGCGATAGCCGATCTCCCCTCGCGCACCGGCCTGCCGCAACCGCTCGAACAAGGCACCGGGACGCACGCTGCCGTCGAAGTCGAGGCCGAGCACCATGCATCGGTCAGGCGGCTTTCGATAAGTCTCGGCATGCGGCGCGCCGATCATCGCCAGCGGCCCGGCCAGCAGGCCGGCTTCGCCAAGGCGGATGCTCGTGACCGCGGCCCGCCCGTCCATCGGGCCATGCACCGCCAACTGGCCATAGCTCCAGGTCCAGCCGGCGCCGTCGGCACAGCATTCGATCGCGATCGGCGGCCCGAGGCACTCCGCCAGATCCGCGAAGGACATGCCCTGGCCGATCGGCCCCAAGCGACCCGTCACGATCGCATCGATAAGGGAGATCATTCTCGGCATGGGATATCCGACTGCGGGAGGCCGCGGCTTCCCTGGATCGAGCGGCGCCGGGGTCTGCCACTGCATGCTCTATTCGCATGCCGCAGTTCCAGGGATACCATCAAGCATCATGTCTCCCGCCCGGTGCGCGGTCGGGGGGCCGGCACTGCCGCGCTGCGCTTCAAGAAGGGGTATGACGATGCTCTCTTTCCTGCGCTTCCCCGCCTTGCCTTCCGCCGCCCTGGCAACACGGGCCTGAGGGTGCGTCATGGTTGACCTGATCATTTCCGGCGATTGCGTGGTGACGCCGCACGCCATCGGCCCGGCCGATGTCGCGATCGCCGGCGGCAAGGTGGTCGCGGTGGCGGCGCGGGGCGGCTTCCCGGTCTCCGCCTCGGCCCGGGTGGTGGATGCGACGGGCAAGATCGTAATGCCCGGTGGCATCGACCCGCACACGCATTGCCTCTGGCCCATCGTCCTGCCCGACAGCCCGCCGATGCTGACCAAGGGGCCCTCCGTGGTCGGGAAGGCGGCGCTGTTCGGCGGCACCACGACCATCATCGATTTCACCCGCTGGACCCATGACACCACGGTGCAGGCCGCGATCGAGGATCGCATGGCGGCCTGGCGCGCCGATGGCTGCGCCTGCGACTGGGCCCTGCACACCATGGTCGAAGGCGACCTGCCGCCGGAGCTCCCTGGGCAATTGGCGGAGGCGATCGAGGCCGGCCACGCCTCGGTCAAGATCTTCACCACCGACATCACCCCCAGCCGCAAGGGCCGGATGGTGGACTTCGGCGATATCTGGGAAGTCTTCCAGGTGCTGTCGAAGAAAGGCGGTCTCGGCGTCATTCACGCCGAAGACAATGACATCGTCATGCACATGTACGCCAAGCTGTTCCGCGAGAACCGCGCCAGCTTCGAGAACATGGCGGAAGTCCACAACACCTTGTCGGAAGACCTGTCCTTCCGGCGGATCCTGCGCCTGGCCGAGCACGTGCCGGGCACCGCCCTCTATATGATGCATGTCTCGGCGGGCAATGGCGTGCGCGCCATCCGGGAAGCGCGGGCGCGCGGATTGCCCATCTATGGCGAGAGCCTGCATCAATACATGCTCTATACGCAGGATGATTATAAGCGGCCGAACGGCCAGATGTATCACACCTACCCGTCGCTGAAGTCGCAGCAGGACCAGGACGAGCTGTGGCGCGGCGCGCTGGATGGAACCATCGCCTGCATTGCCACCGATGAGCTTTGCTGCTCCCTGTCGGTCAAGACCCAGGGCAAGCGGATCGATGATACCATCGGCGGCAATTCCGGTGTCGAGCCGCGCGTCGCCCTGATGTATTCGGAAATGAAGAAGCGCGGCTTCTCGCTGCGGCAGTTCGTCGACCGCGTCTCGACCAATGCGGCGAAGATCATGGGGCTCTATCCGCGCAAGGGTGCCATCGCGCCGGGGGCGGATGCGGATATCTGCATCCTCGACCCTGCCCTGCGCCGCACCGTCCGCGCCGAGGCGATGCACGAAAGCGACTACAGCCCCTGGGAAGGCCGCGACGTCGCGGCCTGGCCGGCCATGACCATCCTGCGCGGCAAGGTCGTGGTCGAAGGCGATCATTGGCTGGGCGATGAACGCGGCGGGGAATGGCTGCCGCGCCGGATCCCGGAAGAAATCCGGGCTGCCGCGGGCGTATGACCCCGCCGGAGCTCCGTGACCTGCTGGCCGACAGCCTGGCCCTGTGGGACGTCGGAGCCCGGCTTCGCATTGCCGAAGGGGGCGTCGACCTGGTGGTACCGGATGGTGCGCCGCTCCGCGTGACCGCCGCGGTGGCGACAGAATGGCCGGTGCGGTGGTGGCTGGAACGGCCAGGCCAGAGACGGCCCTGCACCTCCGTCCTCGGTCTGCTGCGGTCTCTGCGCAATGCCGTGGGCGGCGGAGGCCATGAGGCGCGGCGCCTGCGGATGGCGCAGGCCGATCCATGATCCCCGTCTCGATCGTGACGGGCTTCCTTGGCGCCGGCAAATCGACGCTGCTGCGGCAGGTGCTGCGCGATCCCGCCTGGGCGGACAGTGCCGTCATCGTCAACGAGTTCGGTGAGGTCGCGCTCGATCACGACCTGATCGCCGTCAGTGAGGAAAGCTTCGTCAGCGTCTCGACCGGCTGCCTGTGCTGCGTGGTGCGCGACGACCTGACGGCGACGCTGCTGGATCTGTTGCGCCGGCGCGAAGCGGGTGAGGTCCCGCGCTATGCCCGCGTGCTGATCGAGACCTCGGGCCTGGCCGACCCGGTTCCCGTCCTGCAGTCGCTCATGGCCGATGCGGCACTCGGCGCCACGCATGCGCTGCATTGCGTGGTGACCCTGGTCGATGCCCTGCACGGCGCCGCGGCGCTGGCCCGCCATCCGGAAGCGCAGCGCCAGGTCATGCTGGCCGACCGCATCCTGGTGACGAAGACCGATCTCGCCGCCGTGCCGGAAGCCGCCATTCGCGCGCTGAACCCCGCGGCGTCGATATGCGTCAAGGCGCAGGCCGCGATATCCCCGGAATGGCTCTTTGCCCCGGGGGTGCCGCCGGACGCCTTGCCGGACTGGGCGGCGATGCACAGCCAGGGCGTGCATGCCATCGTCATCGAGCGGGAAGCGCCGATTGCCGCCCTCGCCTTGACGCTCTGGATGCAGGGCCTGGCGGAACATGCGGGACCGCGACTGCTGCGCCTCAAGGGGATCGTCGCGCTGGCCGAGCAACCGGACCGGCCAGCGGTCATTCACGCCATCCAGCACCTGGTGCATCCGCTGGAGTGGCTGCAGGCATGGCCGACCCGTGATCGCCATAGCCGCATCGTGCTGATCGGCGAGGGCATGCCGCGCCACTGGCCGGCACGGCTGCTCATGGCGGTCGAGGCGGAGGCAGCGGCCGAGACGGCGCGGCAAAGCCTGGCCGCCCCACTGTTGACGCCGTGTGAGGCCGGGCAGCACAACTAGGGCCGAGTTAGGCCAGTCGCCAGCCGGGAGGAACGCCGCCATGGCGGATGATACGCTGATCGCCGTGAAGCCCGAGATCGCCGCGCGGGCGCGCATCGACGCCGCCCGCTATGCGGCGATGGCCGCCGCCGCCGCCGCCGACCCGGATGCGTTCTGGGCGGAGGAGGCGAAGCGCCTCGCCTGGATCAAGCCGCCCACCATCATCAAGAACACCGATTTCACCGGCCAGGTCTCGATCAAATGGTTCGAGGACGGGGTGCTGAACGCCTCCGTCTCCTGCCTCGACCGGCATCTGGCGACGCGCGGCGACCAGGTCGCGATCCTCTGGGAAGGCGACGACCCGAACAGCGACCTGAAGGTCACCTATCGCGACCTGCATGCCCGTGTCTGCAGGCTGACCAATGCGCTACGCCGGCTTGGCGTCAGGAAGGGCGACCGCGTCTGCATCTACATGCCGATGATCGTGGAATCGGCGGTCGCGATGCTCGCCTGCGCGCGGGTCGGCGCCGTGCATTCGGTGGTCTTCGGCGGCTTCTCCCCGGACAGCCTCGCCTCCCGCATCCAGGATTCCGAATGCGTCGCGCTGATCACCGCCGATGAGGGGCGCCGCGGCGGGCGCAAGGTGCCGCTGAAAGCCAATGCCGATGAGGCGCTGCAGGCCTGCCCTTCGATCCGGCACGTGATCGTCGCGAAGAACACCGGCGGCGCCGTCACCATGCAGGACGGGCGCGACCATTGGTGGGACGCGGTCACCGCGAATGAGCCCGCGACCGCGGAGCCGGAGGCGATGGGCGCCGAGGATCCGCTGTTCATCCTCTACACCTCCGGCTCCACCGGGAAGCCGAAGGGTGTGCTGCACACCACCGGCGGCTACATGGTCTGGGCGGGCTTCACCCACCAGAACGTCTTCGACTACCGCGACGGCGAGATCTACTGGTGCACCGCCGATGTCGGCTGGGTCACCGGCCACACCTATATCGTCTATGGCCCGCTCGCGAACGGCGCGACGACGCTGATGTTCGAAGGCGTGCCGAGCTGGCCCGACAATGGCCGCTTCTGGCAGGTGGTCGCCAAGCACAAGGTCAACATCTTCTACACCGCGCCGACCGCGATCCGCGCCCTGATGCGCGATGGCGAAGCGCCGGTGAAGCAGCATGACCGCTCCTCGCTCCGCATCCTCGGCTCGGTGGGGGAGCCGATCAATCCGGAAGCCTGGCTCTGGTACTACCGCGTGGTCGGCGATGAGCGCTGCCCGATCGTCGATACCTGGTGGCAGACCGAGACCGGCGGCATCCTGATCTCGCCGCTGCCCGGCGCCATCGCGCAGAAGCCGGGCTCCGCCACCTTGCCGCTGCCCGGCGTGAAGCCGGCGCTGGTCGACAATGAGGGCAGGATTCTGGAAGGCGTGGCCGAGGGCAACCTGGTGCTGCTCGATTCCTGGCCCGGCCAGATGCGCTCGGTCTATGGCGACCATGAGCGTTTCGTGCAGACCTATTTCTCCAGCTTCGCCGGCACCTATTTCACCGGCGACGGTGCCCGCCGCGATGCGGATGGCTATTACTGGATCACCGGCCGCGTCGATGACGTGATCAATGTCGCCGGCCACCGCATGGGCACCGCCGAAGTCGAAAGCGCGCTCGTCGCCCATGCCGCCGTCGCCGAGGCGGCGGTGGTCGGCATGCCGCACGACATCAAGGGCCAGGGCATCTATGCCTATGTCACCCTGGTCGCCGGCGTGGAGCCGACCGAGGCGCTGCGCAAGGAACTGGTGGCCTGGGTGCGGAAGGAAATCGGCCCGATCGCCTCCCCGGATGCCATCCAATGGGCACCGGGCCTGCCGAAGACCCGCTCCGGCAAGATCATGCGGCGCATCCTGCGCAAGATCGCCGCGAACGAGACCTCCGGCCTCGGTGACACCTCGACCCTCGCCGATCCGGCGGTGGTGCAGGAGCTGATCGACAATCGCGTGGGCTGAGGCGCGAAATAAATGACGCGGATGCCATGGACGCGACAGATGCTGCGTCGCACCATGGCGCCCGATGTCAGCCAGTGAACCTTCCGTCCTTCGCCTCACCGTCGTCTTCGGGGCGGCTTCCTTCGCCGGCGCCTTCGCGCTCCGCTCGCTCGATCCCGCCGCGGCGGAACTCGGCATCGAATTCGGCGCGCCGCCGGAGCGGATCGCGCTGCTCGCGACCGCTTTCTCCCTGCCCTATGCGCTGATCCAGCCGATCCTGGGGCCGATCGCGGATGCGACCGGCAAGCGGCGCATGGTGGCGATGGCGCTGCTGGTGATGGCAGCGATGCTCAGCCTCGGTGCGCTGGCGCCGACCCTCGGCTGGCTGATGGCCGCGCGGGTGCTGGCCGGCATGGCGGCGGGCGGCGTGCTGCCGGTGACGCTCGCGATCATGGGGGACGCGGTGCCGATGGCGCAGCGCCAGGTGGCGATCAGCCGGCTGCTGGTCTTCGCCATCACCGGCCAGATCGCGGGCGGTGCGCTCGCGGGCCTCCTGACCGGCCTCATGCAATGGCGCGGCGTGATCCTGCTCTGCGCCGTGATCGCGCTGGCGGCCGGGCTCTTCGTGCTGGCCGAACTCCGCCGCGG
>DASYDR010000149.1:0-36828 GCA_036499545.1 Roseomonas sp.
CCTGCCGAGCGGGGTGAACCTGATCGTCGCCTCCGACCTTGCGCCCGTGAACCGGGCCGCCGCCGCGCTCGCCTGGTCGCCGCCGATCGCGGGCGGGCTGGCGGCGCTGGCAGCGCTCGGCCTCGGCTTCCTGCTGGCCAAGGGGCTGGAACGGCGCCTGGCTGGTGTCAGCACCGCCGCCCAGGCGGTGATGGCCGGCGACCTGACCCGGCGCCTGCCGGAGAGCGGGCGTGGCGACGAGTTCGACCGCCTCTCCGCCACCATCAACACCATGCTGGCGCGGATCGAGACCCTGGTCGCCGAGGTGCGCCAGGTGACCGACGATGTGGCACACGACCTGCGCTCACCGCTGTCGCGGCTGCGGCAGCGGCTGGAAGCGGCGCTGGCCCGGACGCGGGAGCCGGAGGCCGATGCGGCGGTGCTGGAAGCGGCGCTCGATGAGCTCGACCAGATCATGGCGACCTTCGCGGCGCTGCTGCGCATCGCCCGTGCCGAAGCCGGCACCGGCCGCGAAGGCTTCGCGGTGCTCGACCTCTCGGCGCTCACCGCCGCCGTGGCCGAGGTCTATGCGCCCGCCGCCGAGGAGGCCGGGCGCCGGATCGACGCCGCGATCGCCCCCGGGCTGCAGGTCGCCGGCAATGCCACCCTGCTGCGCCAGGCCCTGGCCAACCTGCTGGACAATGCGCTGAGCCACGGGGCCGGGCCGATCCGGGTGGCGCTGCGGCCGGGCGCGGTGCTGGAGGTGGTGGATGATGGCCCGGGCATCCCGCCCGAGGAGCGGGAGAAGGTGACGCGGCGCTTCTACCGGCTGGACCGCAGCCGCGGCACGCCGGGCACCGGGCTCGGCCTCGCGCTCGTCGCCGCGATCGCCCGCCTGCATGGCGGCACCCTGACGCTGGCCGACGGGCCGGATGGCCGCGGCCTGGCGGCGGCGCTGGAGATCCCGCCATCCTCATGAGCCCTCAAGCGCCGGGCGCGTCCTCCGGCCGCTTGGCTTCGCCGCACTTGCCGCGGCGCCCATTCGGGCGCCCGGCACGCGCGCAGCGCGCGCGCCGCCGGAATGGATTGGATTCTGAAAATCCCATCATGATCCTGTCGGCGAAGCTCCATCGCCGGAAGCCGATGTTCCTTTCCAGACGGCGGGCTCCTTCCGCCACGGGAACAGGAACAGGCCATGATCTTCTCCCCCAGACAGCGTCGCGGCGCCGCCCTCGCAGCCGTCCTGCTCGCCGGCACCGCGATCTCGGGCTTCGCCGGCTGGCTCGCCGTGCCGGCCCTGGCGCAGCAGGCGACGCCCATTGCCGCCGTCACCGCGCCGGCGCTGCAACTGCCGGGCTTCGCCGACCTCGTCACCCATGTGCGGCCGGCGGTGGTCACCATCACCGCGACCGAGCGCCAGCAGGCGGACCGCACCGCCTCCCCCTTCCCGGAGGGCTCGCAGCAGGACCGCATGTTCCGCCGCTACTTCGGCGGCCAGGGCGGAGAGGGGCCGGCGCGCCAGGTGCAGGCGCTGGGTTCGGGCTTCATCATCGATGCCGAGGGCCATATCGTCACCAACAACCACGTGGTGAACGGCGCAACCCAGGTGAAGGTCACGCTGGATGACGGGCGCGAGCTGCCCGCGCGCATCGTCGGCCGCGACCCGCGCACCGACCTCGCGCTGCTGCAGGTCGATGCCGGCGCGCCGCTGCCCTTCCTGAACCTCGGCAATTCCGACCAGGCACGCCCGGGCGACTGGGTGGTCGCGGTCGGCAATCCCTTCGGCCTCGGCGGCACAGTCACCGCGGGCATCGTCTCGGCACGCGGCCGCGACATCCATAGCGGCCCCTATGACGACTTCCTGCAGATCGACGCGCCGATCAACCGCGGCAATTCAGGTGGTCCGCTGTTCGGGCTCGATGGTTCCGTGATCGGCGTGAACACTGCGATCTTCAGCCCCTCGGGCGGGTCGATCGGCATCGGCTTCGCGATCCCGTCGAACCTGGTGCGCAGCGTGGTCGCGCAGCTCCAGCAGAACGGCCATGTCGAGCGCGGCTTCCTCGGCGCCAGCACGCAGCCGGTCGATGCGACCATGGCGCGCGCGCTGCACCTGCCGCACGCCGAAGGCGCGCTGGTTGCTCAGGTGGAGCCGGACAGCCCCGCTTCCCGCGCCGGTCTGCGCGCGGGCGATGTGGTGACCGCGGTCGGCGACACCCAGATCCGCAGCCCGCGCGAACTGGCACGGGCCATCGGCGACATGCATGCCGGCACCGAGACGACGCTGACCACGCGCCGCAACGGCCAGGAGACGCAGCTGCAGGTGCGGCTGGCGGCGCTGCGCGAGCAGCAGACCGCGGATGCCGGCGATCCCGCCGGCAAGAACCAGGAGCGCGGCCGCCTCGGCTTCGCGCTCGCCACCATCGAGGAAGCGCAGCAGGCCGGGCTCGCGGTGCCGCGCGGGCTGGAAGGCGCCGTCGTGGCCGCGGTGCGCCCGAACAGCCCGGCGGCCGAGGCTGGGCTGCGCCCCGCGGACGTGATCGTCGCGGTGGGCGGCACGGATGTGCACAACGCGGATCAGGCCGCGGCCGCGATCCGCGACGCACTCAGGACCAATGACGGCGCGGTGGCGTTGCGCCTGATGCGCGACGGGCAGCAGGCCTTCGTGGCGGTGCAGGCGCCCGCCACCCCGCATCCCGGCGCCGGCCAGGGCTGATCGGATGCGGCAGGGCGGGGAGGGCCTCGGCCTCCCCGCCCGTCATCGAGACGGCCATGTCGCCCAGCCGGGGACATGGCCGTCGTCATGTGGCTTCGACCCGGCCTCCGTCAGGCAGGTTCCTCGAGGATCCGCGCCTGCCTACGGCATGCCCCGGCGCCGCGGCCACGGCGCCATGCCGGCGAAGACGCCATCGCGGCGGATCAGCGCGTGGAACAGCGCGGCGCCGAGATGCGCGAGGATGACGGCGAAGAACAGATAGGCCAGCACCACATGCGCCTGGTGCAGCACGGTATAGAGCGGCGCATCATGCGGGGCGATCGGCGGCAGGTGCCACGGGCCATGGAGCACGATTGGATAGCCGCCCGCGGACAGCATCGCCCAGCCGACCAGCGGCATCGCCAGCATCAGCGCGTAAAGCACCAGGTGCGACGCCTTCGCGACCAGCTTCTGCCAGCCCGGCAGATCCGCCGCCGGCGCCGGGCGCCGCAGCCGGTTGGCCAGGCGCAGCAACGCCAGCAGCAGGATCGCGATGCCGAGCGGCTTGTGGATGCCGACCAGCATTTCGTAGCGGCCGGAGACCGTCGTCACCATGCCGACGCCAATGAACAGCATGGCGAGCACCATCACCGCCATCAGCCAGTGCAGGATGCGCGCGACGGCGCCGAAGCCCCCGGTGGATCCGCTCATGGCTGCTCTCCCGCATGCGGCGCCGGTGTGGCGCCGACTTCGGCGGCGCGGCGATCGAAGGAATTGGCATAGGCGGCGGACCGCGCGAGCAGGATCGGGTCGTCCGATGCCACGATGCCGGCCGGCAGCACCAGCGGGTCGAAGTTGAGGTCGCGGCAGGGGCCGTCATCCTCGCTGCTCGCCTGCTGCACCACCAGCGTGCCGAGTTCGACCTGCTGGCGATCGGCCGGCCAGGCGCGCGTCGCGTCATTGGTCGGGTCGCCGGGCGCCGCGAGCGTCACCACCAGGCGCCAGCTCAGTGGACCATCGCGCAGGCGCTGCGCCAGATCCCGCGCAAGGAAATCCGGGCCGAGCTGCGCGAGTGCATCCTGGGTGGTGGGCGTCGCCGGCGTGGTCGGCACCATCGCCCAGCGCACCGCATGGCGCTGGCCCTGCATGTCGATGAACTGGAAGGCGTTCAGGCTGCTGTAGGTCTGGTCGGCGAAGCTCGCGGTCCAGGGCGCGGTCCTGGCCCAATCCGCGAAGGCGGCGGTTTCCGGATGCGCGGCGGCGAAGCGTCGCAGCGCGGCGGGGTCCGGCCTGCCGGTGGCGGGATCGACGCGCGCCGCCAGCGCCTGTTCGTAGAAGGCCTGCGGCGTCGCGACCGCGAAGACCGGGGAGTTGTTCATGCCGCTGCGCCATTCCTGCCCGCCCGGCGTGCGGATCCGGATCGCCATGCTGCGCACCCGGTTGGCGGCATCGGGCGATCGCGGATCGCCGGTGCCGGTGGCGAAGCGGCCGACCACCGGATAGGGGCCGGCCACGAAGACGCGCGCGGTCGAGAGATGGGTGCCCGCGCCATTCGACTCAAAGCTGCCGATGAAGCAGATGCCCTTGGCATGGTTGCGGCGATGCCCGACGGGATCGCCGCCGCGCTGGCTCAGCGCATCGACGATGCGGGCCGGCGTCAGCCGGTCGGGGCTGAACCAGCCGCCGGCATAGGCGAAGCCACCGGCGGCGCCGGTGAGGAGGAGGCCGATGGCCCCCAGCCGCGCGAGCAGGCCTATGGTCCCGGGCGGAGATGGATCAGACATGCCGCGATCTTCCCGTTGGGGTCGGCGCCGGGCCGGATTGGTCCCCGCCGGCGCAGCGGCGCATCTAGGCAAGCGCGCCGTGCGGGGAAGGGCGTGGCGCGCGGCCTGACCGTGGTCTCATGCGCCGCCCATCTTCTGGTCACGCCGATGACGCCGCCGTCAGCCACTGTATCGGATCATTGCCGCGACCTGGGCATGGCCCTTTCCCCGATCTAGAACACGAACCGCCAGGACCGCCGACCGCCTTTCCCCTTCCAGCCCGAGGTGACCGCGATGATCCGCTTCTATTTCCACCCGACACCCAACCCCGCCAAGGTATCGCTGTTCCTCGAGGAAGCGGGCCTGCCCTATGAGGTGGTGCCGGTGGATACCCGCAAAGGCGAACAGCACGCGCCAGCCTTCCTGGCCATCAACCCCAACGGCAAGGTGCCCGCCATCGTCGATACCGACGGGCCCGGCGGCGCCGCGGTGCGGGTCTTCGATTCGACCGCCATCCTGCTCTACCTCGCCGACAAGACCGGCCGCTTCACCGGCGCCGTCGCCGACCGGGGCGAGCTGCTCTCCTGGCTGTTCTTCATCGCCACCGGGCTCGGCCCCTTCTCCGGTCAGGCGGTGCATTTCCAGCACGCGACGCCGGAGAAGCTGCCCTATGCGGTGAACCGCTACCGGCGCGAGGTGGAGCGGCACTACGCGGTGCTGGACGCGCATCTCGCCGGCCGCGCCTTCATCGTCGGCCAGGACTACACCATCGCCGACATGTCGGCCTGGGGCTGGATCGACCGCGCCGCGCGCGTGCTGCCGGGCGCCGGCGAGCCGCTGGCCGCCTATCCGAATATCGCGCGCTGGTTCCAGGCGATCGAGGCGCGGCCGGCGGTGGTCCGCGCCCGTGCCGTCGGCCGTGACCACACCTTCAAGACCGCGGATGACGAGGAATCGCGCCGCGCCATGTTCCCCTCCAACTACCCGCCCGTGCGCTGAACCCGGTCCGCTGCCCACGCCGTCCAGGAGACAGGTCCATGACCGAGATCGAAAGCCGCTTCGCCACCGCCAATGGCGTCAGGCTGCATTACCTGGCGGCCGGCACCGGTGCGCCGGTGCTGCTGCTGCACGGCTATGCCCAGACCAGCCATATGTGGCGGCCGCTGATGGCCGAACTGGCGCGCACCCACCGGGTGATCGCGCCCGACCTGCGCGGCTTCGGCGATTCGGAGAAGCCGGAAGCCGGCTATGACAAGAAGACCCTGGCGCAGGACATCCACGCCCTGATCGCCGCCCTCGGCCTCGGGCCGGTCGCACTCGCCGGTCATGATATCGGGCTGATGGTCGCCTATGCCTATGCGGCGCAATATCCGGCCGATGTCACGCGCATCGCGCTGATGGACGCCTTCCTGCCCGGGGTCGGCGACTGGACGCATGTCTGGCTGCTGCGCGACCTCTGGCATTTCCACTTCTACGGCAAGACGCCGCTGGCGCTGGTTGAAGGCCGCGAACGCATCTACTTCGAGCATTTCTGGAACGACTTCGCCGCCGATCCGGGGCATTCGGTGTCGGAAGCCGATCGCCAGATCTATGCCGCCGCCTATGCCCAGCCGGGCGGCATGCGCGCCGGCTTCGAGGTATTCCGCGCCTTCGAGCAGGACGCCGCCGACTTCGCCGGCTTCGCCGCGACCAGGCTGCCGATGCCGATGCTGGTGCTGAGCGGCGAGAAGGCCTCGGGCGACTTCCTGATCGCCCAGGGCCGGCTGGTCGCCGAAACCGTCGAGGGCGTCATCATCCAGGGCTCCGGCCATTGGCTGATGGACGAGGCGCGGGACCAGGTGGTGCCGAAGCTGGCGGCCTTCCTGGCCGGCTAGGAGCCTGTCTGGGATTGGCGCATGCCATTCCAGACAGGCTCCTACGACAGGCCGACTTCTTCCTGGCGCCGCTTGTCCAGTTCCTCGCCATAGCGGCGCAGGAGGTGGCTGGCGGTGACCAGGCCGATGACGTTGCGGCTTTCGCGACTGTCGAGCACGGCGAGCGATTCCACCTCCGCCGCGTCGAAGATCGCCATCGCCTGCTTGGCGTTCATGTTCGGCAGCAGCGCCTTGTCCTTCAGGCGCAGCAGGGGCGCGATGGTCCCCTCCAGCTCTGTCTCGGCATGGGCTTCGGCCACCAGCACGATGCCGGCATAGCGCCCGGCTTCATCGAGGGCGACGACCCTTTCGGTCGAACCCAGCGCGAAATCGCGCCGGAAGGACGACAGGCGGGTATCGTCGCGGATGGTGCGCACGTCGCGGCGCATCAGCCGCCCGACGGTCAGGTCGCGCAGCCAGCCGATATCGTGCGCGGACCGGATGGTCTCGCCACGCAGATGAAAGCGCCAGGTCGCGAAGGAATAGCCGAAGGCGCGGCGCACCAGCAGGCCGGCAACGGTCACGCCGGTCAGCACCGCGCCGGCGATCGCGAAATTGCCCGTGCTTTCCAGCGCCAGGAAGGTCATCGCCAGCGGCGCGCCGATCACCGCGGTGCCGAAAGCGCTCATGCCGACCACCGCCAGCAGCAGCGGATCGATCAACGGCAGGCCGAAATGCGGCGCGACGGCCGCGAAGACCTTGCCGAGCAACGCCCCCAGCAACAACGAGGCGAAGAACAGGCCGCCGCGGAAGCCGGCGCCGAGCGACAGGGCGGAAGCCAGCGCCTTCAGCACCAGCAGCAGCAGCACCGCCCGCATCGGCGCTTCGGTGGTGAAGGCGACGTGCAACGCGCCATGCCCGGCTGACAGCACGCCAGGGGAGAGCAGCGCCAGGATGCCGACGCCGAGCCCGCCCACCGCCGGCCTGAGCGCCGCGCGCGGCACCGCGACCTTCATGCCGGCCTCGATCGCGCTGACCCCGCGCATCAGGGCGATGGCGGCCAGCGCGCTGAACAGACCGAGCAGCAGCGCCATGACATAGCCGTCCCAGCCGGGGGACGGCACGCCGCCCGGCTGCACGTAATAGGTCTGACCGTTCAGCGCGCGTGCCACCAGCGTCGCGGCGACGGCGCTGGTGACGACCGGCGCCAGCCCGGCGATGGCATAGGTGCCGATCACCAGTTCGAAGGCATAGAAGGCGCCGGTCAGCGGCGCGTCGAAGGCGGCGGCGATGGCGCCGGCGGCGCCGCAGCCGACCAGGATGCGCAGATCGCCGCGCCGAAGGCCGAGGAGGATGCCGAGGCGGGAAGCGAAGCCGCCGCCGACCTGGGTATAGCCCGCCTCCAGCCCCACCGAGGCGCCGAAGCCGTTCGAGATGATGTTCTGCACCGCGACCACGGCACCATCCCAGATCGACATGCGGCCGCCATGCAGGGCATTGGCTTCGATCGGATCGACCGGCACCCGGGGCCGGCGGCGGGCGAGTGCCAGGTTGAACAGCGACAGCAGCAGCCCACCGAGGACCGGCAGCAGCACCAGGCGCAGCGGATCGGCGCCGCGGATCGCGCTCAGCGCGCCATGCACGACGCCCGAGCCGAAGAGCTGGTGCAGCGCCCGCGCCGCGGCGCCCATGCCGGCCGCCAGCACGCCGCTCGCGATGCCGGCCAGCAGCGCGATCCCGACCAGGCCCAGTTCCCCGGAGCGCGCCCAGGATCGCAGCTCCGCCATGGGCTTGGCGATGCGGCGCAGGCGGCGGGCAGCGGGATGGTGCATGGCGGTGCCTTGACGGGCAGGCTGGTGGTGATGCAGCCGGGGCGGATTACGCTGTGCCCGAGGGCTTGAACATTCCATCATTCGACAGGTCGCCCATCACCGGGACGCTGGGGTCGCCCTGCAATTCTGCCCATCGGATCAATAGGATATCTCCACTTCCATGAGGATGACCCTGGACCAGCTCCGCGTCTTCGTCGCCGTGGCGGAGCGGGAACACGTGACCCGCGCGGCGGAAGCGCTGCATATCGCCCAATCGGCCGCCAGCGCCGCGATCGCTTCGCTGGAGGCGGCGCATGGCATCCGCCTGTTCAACCGGGTAGGGCGCGGGATCGAGCTGACCGAGGCCGGGCGCCGCTTCCTGGTGGAGGCCCGGGCGGTGCTGGCGCGGGCGGACGCCGCGGAGCTGGCGCTGGCCGAACTGGGCGGCCTGGCGCGCGGCGTGCTGTCGGTGCAGGCGAGCCAGACCATCGCCGGCTATTGGCTGCCGCGCCACCTGGTCGCCTTCCGGCGCGCCCATCCGGGGATCGAGATCCGCCTCGGCATCGGCAATACCGCCCAGGTCGCGGCCGCGGTGCATGACGGCGTGGCCGAACTCGGCTTCGTCGAAGGCGCGGTGGAGGACAGCCTGCTGGCGGCGACCCCGGTCGCGACCGACCGGCTGGTGCTGGTGGTCCATCCCGACCACACCTGGGCCGGGCATCCCGGCCTGACCCTGCGGGAAGCCGCGGAGCGCGGCCGCTGGGTACTGCGGGAGCCGGGTTCCGGCACCCGGTCCGCCTTCGAGGCGGCGCTGGCAGCGGAAGGCTTCCCGCCCGACAGCCTGCGGGTGGCCTTGGAACTGCCGTCGAACGAGGCGGTGCGGGCGGCGGTGGAAGCCGGGATGGGGGCGACGGTGATCTCCGCCTCCGTCGCGGTGCCGAGCCTGGAGGCCGGGCTGCTGCGCCAGGTGAAGCTGCCCTTGCCCGACCGCCTGTTCCAGGTGCTGCGCCACCGCGACCGGCAGCCGAGCCAGGCGGCGGAGGCGTTGTTGGATATGTTGAGCCCTCAGGCGCCGGTCGCGGCCTCCGGCCGCTTGGCTTCCGCGCGGTCAGGGCGCGCTGGCGGCGGGGCGTCCGATGACCAAAGGGCCGAATGGCCCGGAGGTCTGAATCGGACGCCCGACTGATAAGGGCGATCGCGCGCGGGGCCGCATGCGCGGCCCCGGAGCATCGGCTTCGCCTTGCTCCGCGGGACCTGTTGGCGGCCTGCCGGCGCGGGGTTTGGTCTGGGCGCCGGCGGGTCCGGGTGTCAGGTGATGCCGAGCAGGTGGATCAGGGCGAAGCCGATGACGCCCAGGATCAGCAGCGACAGGCTGACGGTGATGGTCACCTTGCTGCCGGCGCGGGTCACCGCGCGGACATCGACGCCGAGGCCGAGGGCCGCCATCGACACCACGGTCAGCAGCCCGGCAACCGTCGCGATCGGGGCCAGCAGCCCCTGCGGCACCAGGCCGAAGGAGCGCAGCGCGGCCATGCCGAGGAAGCCCAGGATGAACCAGGGCACCAGCCGGTGCAGCGGCGGGCGTTGCGGCGCCGGCTGGCCGGACGCCGCTTCCTCCGCCTCCCGCAGGCGGGGCGCCAGCAGCGACAGCACCAGCACCACCGGGCCCAGCATCAGCACCCGCACCAGCTTGACCAGGGTGCCGACCTGCACCGCGGTCGCGCTGACCGGCGCGGTCGCGGCCAGCACCTGCGGCACGGCATAGACGGTCATGCCGGCCAGGACGCCGAACTGGGTGTCCGAGAACCCGATCGCCGGCGCCAGGAAGGGCAGCACCAGAACCACCACCACGCCGAGCACCGCGGTGAAGGCGATGGAGGTCGCGACATCATTGCTCTTGGCGCCGATCACCGGCGCCACCGCGGCGATCGCCGAATTGCCGCAGATGGCATTGCCGCTGGCGACCAGCACCGCCATGCGCCGCGGCAGGCCGAGCGCCCGGCCGATGGCGTAGCCCGCGACCAGCGCGAAGGCCACCAGCAGCAGGATGCTGACCAGCAACTCCACTCCCACCGCCATGATCGTCGCGAAGCTGAGCGAGGCGCCGAGCAGCACCACCGCGATTTCCAGCAGGGTCTTGGCGCTGAAGCCGATGCCCGGCCGCCAGCGCGCGCTGGGGTTCCAGGCAGTGCGGATCGCCGCCCCCAACAGGATCGCCAGCACCAGCCCCTCGATCCAGTCGCGACCGAAGATCGCCGCTTCGATCCGGGCCAGCGCCATGGCCGCCAGGGTGACAGCGACGCACAGCAGGATCCCGGGCACCAGCTTCATCAGCTCCGCGCCGCCGGAACTGGCCGAGGGAGATGGGCTGGATGGAATGCCGGCGACGGGTGCCGGGGCGGCCAGGGTCTCAGCGGGCGGGGCGGTCATAGCGGATCCTCGGCAACGAGCCGTAGCTGCAACCATCCTTCCGTGACAGTCGGGCGTCCAACAGATGGAAGTGATGAATCCAATCTGAAATTCGGATTGATCCATTCGTCTGATCGCGTGATTCGGAGTTTCGGCGGCTCCGCCTCAACGCATAACGCCGCTAATAGACATCCCGGCGGTAGCGCCCGGCCTCGGTCAGCGCGGCCAGGCCACCCGTGCCGAGGATCGTGGCCAGGGCCGTGTGCACTGCGACCGCCATCCCGTCCCGGCTGCCGCAGACATAGATTGCCGCCCCATCCGCGACCCAGTGCCGCACCGCTTCCCCTGCCCCGGCCAGCAGATGCTGCACATAGACCCGCTCCCGCTGGTCGCGGGAGAAAGCGAGGTCGACGCGGTGCAGCAGGCCGGTGGTGACCCAGGCTTCGATCTCCGCCGCGTGGAAGTAATCCGCCGCGCGGGTGCGTTCGCCGAAGATCAGCCAGTTGCGGCGATGCCCGGCCGCCTGCCGCGCCTTGAGCAGGGCCCGCAGGCCGGCCAGGCCGGTGCCATTGCCGATCAGGATCGCCGGCCGGTCGTCCGGCGGCGGGTGGAAGCCGCTGTTGCGACGGATCCTGAGCTCGATGCTGCCGCCGAGCGGCGCATGCGCGGTCAGCCAACCGGAACCGAGCCCGAGCCTGCCATCCGGATGCCGCATCTCCCTCACCAGCAGTTCCAGCGCGCCGTCGGCCGGCAGGGAGGCGATGGAATAGTCCCGCTGCGGCAGCGGTGGCAACCGGTCCAGCAGCACCTGGCCAGGCAGGCCGGCAAGCCCGGCGGCATCCTCCGGCAGGCGGCGTGCCGCGAGCGCTTCCGCCAGGGTCGCGCCATCCCCGGCATCGACCGGCAGCGCGGGATCGAGGCTGAGCGCCGTCAGCAGCGCATCCACGGCCGCCGGCGGGTTGCGCGGCGCCACTTCCGCGATGTCGCCGGCCTGCCAATCCGGGAGCCTGGCCGTCGGCGTCAGCGCGATATGGAAGGCCGGCCCGCCCGGGCTGCCGGGGTTGAGCAGCCGCCGCTCCGCCAGGTGCCAGATATCGGCCTGCAGCGGCGCCCAGGCCGCGGGCGCGGTGCCGGCCAGCATGCCGAGATGCGCTTCCCATTGCCGCAGCGCCACCGCATCGCCGTCATCGACCTCGACCGCGGGGAACATCGGCGTCGCGCCGCGTTCGCGCAGCCAGGCATCCAGGCGGCGGCCGAAGGCGCAGTAGTTGACATAGCTGCTGTCGCCGAGCGCCAGCAGCCCATAGCGTAGCCCGGTCAGGTCGGCCGAGGCGCCCATCACCTTGCGCACGAAGCCGGCGGCGTCATCCGGCGCATCGCCCTCGCCGGCGGTGCTGGCCAGGAACAGCACCCGGCCGCCGGCACCGAGGCCATGGCCGGTCAGCGCGTCGATCCGCGCGGCGCGGACCCGATGGCCGCCGCTGCGCAGCGCTTCCGCCGTGCGGGCGGCGAGTTGCTCGGCGAAGCCGGTCTGGCTGGCATGGACGACCAGGTATTCCGCCGTGCCTTCGCTGCCCGCGGCGGCACGCTGCGCCCGGGTCTTCCGCCGCCAGCGCCAGGCGGTGAGGCCGCAGAAGGCGAGATAGGCGAGCACCACCGCCAGCGCCGCCAGCCATCGTTCGGTATCGGACATGGCTCAGCCGTCCAGCATCGCCGCGAAGGCCGGCGACATGGTTTCGTGCAGGGCATCCGCGGCATCGCGCCGCACCAGCAGCGCCGCGATGCCGTGGCGTTCCGCGAAGGCGAGACCCGCTTCCGGCCCCAGCACCGTCAGCGCCGTCGCCAGCGCATCGGCCTGCATGCAGTCCGGGTGCAGCACGGTGACGGAAGCGAGGCCGCCGCCGCAGGGCCAGCCGCTGCGCGGGTCGATGGTATGGGCGTAGCGGAAGGCGCCATGGCGGAAGAAGCGGCGATAATCGCCGGAGGTCGCGACGGACAGCCCGTGCAGCGCGACGCGGAACGGCGCGGCGTCGGAGCCGGGCGGCCGGTCGATCTCCACCCACCAGGGCGAGAAATCGGGCTTCACCCCCTGGCCGCGCAACTCACCGCCCACCTCCACCAGGAAGGATGCGATGCCGAGGCCGGCCAGCGCCGTTGCCGCGCGGTCGACGCCATGGCCCTTGGCGATGCCGGACAGATCGAGCGCCAGCCCGCTGGGCTGCAGCGCCCGGTCCCCCTCCAGCCGCAGGCCCCGCCAGCCGACCCGGGCGCGGGCGGCCGCGATCGCCTGGGCGATCGGCAGGCCCGGCGGTACCGCCGGCGGCCCGAAGCCCCAGAGGTCGATCAGCGGCCCGATGGTCGGATCGAAAGCGCCATCCGTCGCCGCGGCGAGATCCAGCCCCGCCCGCAGCACCGCGAGGAAGCCATCCGGCAGCTGGTGCCAGCTACCGGCCGGGGCGCGGTTGAAGCGGCTGAGGTCGGAGGCCGCTTCCCAGCCGCTCATCTCACCCACCACCGCATCCAGCGCCCGCTGGACGGCGACCTGCGCCGCCGCCGGATCGAGACCCGGGGGCGCCACCAGCCGGGCCGACCAGCCCGTGCCCATGGTCCGGCCTTCGAGGCACTGCACCGCCGTGCCACGCGGCAGGGCCGGCGGCGCGGCGAGCGCCGGGATCAGGACACGGTGCATGGGTCAGGCCGGCGTCGGACGGAGCCTCAGGGCAGCACTTCGAAGGTCGTCGCATAGGTCGCGACGCGGCCGACATTCGGCATGCCGGAATTGGTGTCCCGCACCGAGGCGCCCAGCCAGTAGCGGCCCGCCGCCGGCCAGGTGATGCTGATCATGCCATCCGCATCGGTGCGCAGCTTCACCTCATTGGCCGCATTGCGGTAGCGGCTTTCGCCCGGCACCACCGTCACTTCCAGGTCGCGGGCCGGCTGGCCGTCGAGCAGCAGGCGGAAGCGCGCCGCCTCCCCCGCCACCAGATCGGTCGGATGCGTGACCGGCACCAGTTCCAGCCCCTTGTTGACGGGGCGCAGCGCGCCCTGGCTCGGCGCGCCGCGGGTCGCATAGGTTTCCACCCGGCGCTGGTTCAGGGTGACGCGGAGCTGCTGCGCATTGGCCGGCACTTCCGTCGCCAGCGCTTCCCGCGTGCCGCGCCAGCGCCGGCGCTGGCCATCCTGCATCCAGAAGGCGGACACATCCTCCACCACCGAGGCGAAGCGGTAGGTGCCCGGCTGGCGCAGATGCACGTCGAAGGTGCTGCGGATCTGGCCGCGCTGGGGATTCGTCGCCTCCCCCGCCGTGCCATCCGGCGCGATCACCGTCAGGCCGTCGAGCGGCAGCGGGAATTCCGGCGTGAACAGGTCGTTGGAGATGGCGGCATCGACCGACACCCAGGGATCGTTGCCGCCGATCACCGAGACCGTCGGCAGCATCCACATCCGCGCCGCTTGCGCGGCCGAGAGCGGCATCACCAGCGTCGCGGCCAGCATCAGCCGCGCCATGGAACGGAGCTTCATGATCGTCTCCTTCTCGTTCAGGGCTTGATGTCGACGGTGACGGCGCCGAGCTCGCTCGAGCCCTGGGCGCTGGCCGATTGCGCGGTGGGCGGCCACTGGAAGGGCACGCGCAGCAGCTCCCGCCCGCCGGCTTCGCGCGCTGCTTCGACCACCAGGTTGTAGTGGCCGGCCGGCAACCGGCCGAGCTCGGCCTGCTGGGCCGGGTCGAAGGTCAGGGTGTGGCGCCCCGGCGCGCGGGTGGCACTGCTGAGCCCATCGGCCGGCATGGTCAGGTCCCGCCCGGTGCGGCGCCACCATTCGCGCATGTCGGTCAGCCAGGAATTGCCGCGCGGATGCCGGAACGCATACCAGACCGCGAGGTTCACGGCGGCGCTGCGATCCGGCCGCTCCACCCAGACCGCCAGATAGGGGCGATGGTATTCGGAGACATTGAGCTGCGGGATCTCGACCGAGACGCTGAGCTCGGCGGCCTGGGTCGCGGTGGTGGCGGTGAGGCCGGTCAGCGCCAGGACGGGCAGGGACGGACGCATGTCTCTCCTCTCAGTGTATGAACAGGATGGCGAGGATGATCGGCACGATCAGACCGAGGCCGACGATCGGCCAGGTGGAGGGGCGCGATCCGGCATGCAGGTGCAGCAGGATCAGGCCGGTGGCGCAGAAGACCAGGCAGGCGCCGGCGAAGACATCGATGAACCAGCTCCAGGCCGGGCCGGTGTGGCGGCCCTTGTGCAGGTCGTTCAGGTAGGCGATCCAGCCGCGGGTGGTCACTTCGACCCGCACCTCCCCGCTCTCGCGGTCGATGCTGAGCGTCGCTTCGGCGCCCGGGCGCGGCAGCACCAGGTAGATCTCGTCGCGCGACCATTCCGCCGGATCGTCGCCGATGCGGGCCGAGAATTCGCCGCGGATCCAGTCGCGGATCGCCGGCGGCACCGGGCGCTGGGCGGTGTCGGGCCCGACGAGCATGGCGCGCAGCGGCGGCGGCAGGGTGGCGCTGCGTTCGGTCCGCTGCGGGGTCGCCGGGATGTCGGCGGCGTGGTTCAGGGTGATGCCGGTCGCGGCGAAGAGCAGCATGCCGACCAGCGACAGCGCGGCGCTGATCCAGTGCCAGCGATGCAGGTGCTTCAGCCAGAAGGACCGGTTGCCGCGGGGCGGGCTGATCTTCGCGGAAACGGTCTCGCTCATGGGGGTCCCGAAATAGGCCCCGTCCGGGGCGCGAAATGCGGCGCGTATCCTCCACGAACACGGGGACGGGCCCGGCGCGATCGCATTGTGTGAATGACAATTATTATCAATTGCCGGCGGCGGCAAGGCCGAGCTGGCGACGGCAATGTTTCAGCACGCAACGGTGTCCGGATCAGGGCTGGGTGAGCGGGGCAGCGAAAGGCCGTCCGGCCGCGTTGCTCCCCCTGCCACGACAAACCCCGTCACAACCACGAAGTGGAAGCATGCCCATGAGCCGGATGAGCCTTACCGACCTCGCGGAGGAGATGCGCGACATCGACTTCGCCATGCTGTCGACCCATGCCGAAGGCGGCCAGATCGCCGGCCGGCCGATGAGCACCAATCGCGACGTCGCCTATGACGGCACCTCGCATTTCTTCACCTCCGACCGCACCCGCGCGGTCGCGGATATCGAGCGGGATGCGAAGGTGGCGCTGTCCTTCACCGGGCGCAAAGGCCTGTTCGGCAAGCCGCCGGCCTTCATCGCGGTCGAGGGCCGGGCGGCGCTGATCCGCGACAAGGCGGCCTTCGCGGCGCATTGGACGAAGGATCTGGACGAATGGTTCCCGCAAGGCGCCGATACCCCGGGCGTGGTGCTGATCCAGGTCAAGGCGGAGCGCATCACCTGCTGGAAGGGCATGGAGGAGACGGAGGTGACGCTCTGACGCCTGGAGCAGGATGCGTTCGCAAGCGCTCACGCATCCTGCTCCAGGGCTTTGTTTGATCGCGTGATTCACGGTTTTCGGTGAGTCCACCTCAACCGATCACGCTCTAACGCAGCGGCCAGACCACCGGGATCATCAGGGTGGCGACCACCACCACGATGACCGAGAGCGGCAGGCCGAGCCGCCAGTAATCGCCGAAGCGATAGCCGCCCGGCCCCAGTACCAGCGTGTTGCACTGGTGCCCGATCGGGGTGAGGAAGTCGCAGGCGCAGCCGACCGCGACCGCCATCAGGAAGGGATCGGGCCGCAGCCCGATCCGCACCGCGAGATCGGCGGCGATCGGCGCCATGATCAATGCCGTGGCGGCGTTGTTGAGGAAGGGCGTCAGCGCCATGGCGACGACCAGCACCAGCGCCAGGGCGCCCGCATCCGGCAGCTGCCCCGCGACCTGCGCCAGGCCGCCGGCGATGAGCTGGGCGCCGCCGGTGCTGGCGACCGCGTCGCTGACCGGGATCAGGCAGGCGAGCAGCACCAGGATCGGCGCGTCCACCGCCGCATAGGTTTCCTGCAGGGTCAGCACGCCGCAGAGCACGGTCAGCACCGCGGCGGTGAAGAAAGCCGGCGCCACCGGCAGGACGCCCAGGCCGACCAGCGCCATGGTCGCCGCCAGCAGCACCAGCGGCAGGATGTCCCGCCGCTTCTGGCCGAGGCCGGTCGCGCGATCGACCAGCGGCAGGCATTCCAGCGCCCGCAGCGCTTCCGTCATCGACCCCGCCGGGCCTTGCAGCGCCAGCACGTCGCCGGCGCGGATGCGCAGCTGGCGCAGCCGGGTGCCGAGGCTTTCGCCTCGCCGGGCGACGGCCAGCAGGTTCAGCCCATGCGCTTCGCGCAGCCGCACCTCGCGGGCGGTGCGGCCGACCAGGGCGGAATCCGGCATCACCACGGCTTCGACCACCCCGACCTCCTCGGTCGGCAGGTCCTTGGCCGGGCCCTTGTTGGCGCCGGCCAGTTCCAGCTTCGCTTCGGCGACAAGGTCGGTCAGGCGATGCGGATCGCCCTGCAGGATCAGCGTATCCCCGGGGAAGAGCCGCCAACCCCCGCTTGGCGCATAGCGCCGCCCGCCTTCGCGCAGCAGGGCGACGGCGACGATCTCCCCATCCGCCAGCGCTTCCAGCTCCGCCACCGTCCGGCCGGCCATCGGGCTGCCTTCGGGGACCAGGGCTTCGGACATATAGGGCCCGACCTCGAAGGCTTCGGCGGCACTCGGCGCGCCCTTGCGGTCGCGCGGCAGCAGGCGCCAGCCGAAGGTGAGGAAGACCAGCGCGGCGGCGGCGATGGCGAGGCCGACCGGGGCGAAATCGAACATCGCGAAGGGCGCGCCGCTGATCTCCTGCCGCACGCGGGAGACCAGGATATTGGGCGAGGTGCCGACCAGGGTGACGAGGCCGCCGACCAGCGACCCGAAGGCCATGGGCATCAGCAGCGCCGATGCCGGCGTCTGGCCACGCCGCCCGACCTGCACCGCCATGGGGAGGAAGATGGCCAGTGCGCCGATATTCTTCATCAGCGCCGAGAGGATGGTGACGCCGGAGGTCAGCGCCGCGACCCGCGCGCCAGTGCTGCGCAGATGCGGTTCCGCATGGCGGACGGCGCGGCCGATCAGCCCGGACTTGCCGATGCCGGCGCTGATCACCAGTGCGGAGGCGACGATGACGACGACCTGGTCGCTGAAGCCCTTGAAGGCGTCTTCCACGGGTACGACGCCGCAGGCGAGCGCCGCCACCAGCGCCAGCAGGGCGACGAGATCGTAGCGGAACCGGTCCCAGACGAAGAGGGCGAGCGCGACACCCAGGATGGAGAACACCAGCACTTGGTCGAGCGTCGGCACCGGGGCGACCCTGGATGTGGCGGGGAGTAACGTTGCGGTGCCGGGGCGGGTTGCCGATGCGGGCTGTCGCCAGCAGTACCCGCCGCCGCTCTTGATCAAGTGCGGATCGGCTCAGCGGACTAGTCCCGAGGGCTAACCGGACTATCCCTCGAACCAATCGATCGCACCTTTCCCTCCGACGTAGGGTCTTCCAAGCCGCTCTGGCACGGCGACAGAGGAGAAACACATCATGTCAAACACAACCGCGGAAATCGACAAAGCGGGTCGCGATGAGCTGGTTCCGTCGCGCTACGCGCTGCGCATCGGCGAGATCGAGGTGCTGGTGGTGAGCGACGGTGTGCTGCCGCTCCCGACCGCGATGTTGGGGCACAACGCCGCACCGGCCGCCCGCGAGGCCTGGCTGGGCAACATGTTCCTGCCGCGGGACGCCTTCGACTGGGCGTTGAACGTGGTCGTGGTGCGCAGCGGCGAACAGACCATTCTCATCGATGCCGGGCTGGGGCTGGACCCGGACCTGAACCTGCCCCGGGCCGGGCAGCTGATCCGGCGGTTGGAAGCCGCCGGCATCGATCTCGGCTCCGTCACCGACCTCGTGCTGACCCATATGCACATGGACCATATCGGCGGGCTGCTCGTCGACGGGGTGAAGGACCGGCTGCGTCCCGACCTGCGGATCCATGTGGCCGCCGCCGAGGTCAGGTTCTGGGAATCGCCCGATTTCACCCATGTCGCCATGCCGCCGGGCTTCCCGGACGCGCTGCGGGCGGCCGCCAGGCGCTTCGCGAGCGATTACCGCGACCAGCTGCGCCCGTTCGAGGAGCAGCATGAGGTGGCGCCGGGCGTGATGGTCCATCGCACCGGCGGCCATACCCCCGGGCACAGCGTGGTCCGCCTGGCTTCCGGCGGCGACCGGCTGACATTCGCCGGTGACGCCGTGTTCGCGGTCGGGTTCGAGCACCCCGACTGGTACAATGGCTTCGAACACGATCCCGAGGAATCGGCCCGCGTCCGGGTCAGCCTGCTGCGGGATCTGGCGGCGACCAGTGAACTGCTGGTCGCCACGCACCTGCCCTTCCCGTCCATCGGCCGCGTCGCCATCGATGGCGACGCCTTCCGCTGGGTCCCGATCTTCTGGGACTACTGATCGCCGGACAAAGGCCGCCGATCCGCCCATGCCCGCGTCCGGACCGCGGCGTGGGCGGATGGCGAGCGTTCCCGCACTGCCCGCACGTCTCCCATGGCGTATGATGCGATTGGTCAGGACCCGCCAGGGAAAGAAACTTCATGGAGGCCCAGTTCAGGTTCGCCTTTGGCCCCTTCGTCTTTCACGCGCTCAGCCGCCGCCTCGAGAAGCAAGGCGAATTGGTCCTGCTCAGTTCGCGCGCCGCCGAGCTGCTTCTTCTCCTGCTGACGCGCGCTGGCGAGCTCGTCACCAAGGACGAGCTGCAGCGGGCCGGCTGGGGCGACCGCGTCGTCGCCGAGAATAACCTGACCGTCCACATGGCCGCGCTGCGACGCGTGCTGCGCGACGGCGGGCAGGCCGACGAGCATATTCGGACGGAGCATGGCCGGGGCTATCGCTTCGTCGGGCCCGTCACGACGGTGGAGCCGGAGCAGGACAGGCCTCCGCCGCTCGCGCCGCCCATGACGGGACGGGCGCCGGGGCGGATTTCCATCCTGGTCCCGCCGGTCGAAAGCCTGCCAGGCGATGCGGAATCCCGGACGCTCGCGGCGGAAGTCGGCCGCCACCTCCTGCTCCAGCTGGTGCGCGTGCACGAGGCGCTTGCCATCGGCATTGCCGCCGGCGGCACCGATGGCCGGCAGGAACGCGAGGCGCGCTACGTCCTGCGGATCTCGATCCAGGCGAGGGAAGACGCCGCCCGGCTCATTGCGACCGTCGAGGATGCTGTCACCGGTGCGGCCATCTGGGCCGATCACTTCGAGCACCGGCATCTCGGCCTGAGCTCTTTCGAGAACGAGATCGCCGGCCGCCTGATCCACGAGGTGGTGACGGAACTGGTCGACCGCGAGGCCGCGGAGGGCCCCTCGGAAGACGCCGCGGCCAGCGCCGGCGCGCGCTACAGCGCGCTGCGCGGTTGGAGCGCGCTGAACCGCGCGCTGATCTTTCCCGAGGACCTGGCCGAGGCGCGGCGATGGTTCGATCGCGCGCTGCGTGTCGATCGCGTGCTGGCCCCTGCCCTCGCAGGCTCGGCCTATGCGATCGTCGCCGACAATATCCGCGTCACCACGAGGCTGCGCGGCAGGCCGGCGAACGACGCGGCCCGCGCCGAGCTCCGCAGGGCCGACGAGATGGCGACGCAGGCGGTCGCGCGCGCGCCGAATTGGCCCAAGGCCTGGTTCAGCCGCGGCTATGTGCGGCTCCTGCAGGGACGTTTCGAGGAATCCCTGGCCGCTTTCGAGCGGGCTCTGGCGCTGGATCCCTGCGATGCCGAGGCCCACGCCTATGCGGGCCACGTGGCCTTCCTGAGCGGCGATCTTGAGGCCTCCCTGGCGGCGACCCGGCACGCGATCGCGCTCAGCCCCCGCAACCGCGGCGCCGGGCTCTGGCACCTGTGGGTGGGCCTCTACGATTTCTGGCAGGCGCGCGACGAGCTCGCCCTGCCGCACCTGGTCCGGGCCGCGGACCTGTCGCCCGGCCTCGCCTATCCCGCCGCCTTCCTCGCCAGCGCCCTGGCTCATGCCGGCCGTATCGCGGAGGCGCGCGGCTCCCTCGATGCCTGGTGTGAGGCGATGGGAGGATTCCGGCTCACCATCGATCACCTGCGCGCGCAGGTCTTCTCGGAGCACCCCGACTATCTCGCCGGACACCAGCGCCTGCACCGGGGATTGCGGCTGATCGGTGTGCCGGACAGCTGAGCCGCGCCGGGGCCTTAGCATCTATTAGGAACATCGGAAGCGACCTGAACGGACGTCCATCTTATGGTCCCGCACGCAACGGCTGTGGCCGGCGATGTCGAGAGACCAATGCGAGCAGAACAGCCAAACCCTTCCCGAACGGCTTCCCTGCGCCTCTCCGCAGGGCAGCCGACCGCCGCGCCAGGGGCGGAGCGCGCCGGGCGATGGCAGCGCATGGGCGAGACGACCCGGGACCCAGGGCGCTCCGGCGCCAAGGCCTTCCAGGCGGCGGCGAACACGCCCCTCATCATCATCGTGGACGACGATGCGGAGATGCGCCTGGCCCTGGAGGAGCTGATGCTCTCCGTCGACCTTGAGGCGGTCAGCTTCTCCTCCACGCGCGACCTGCTCGCCGCCGCGCTGCCGGACCGCCCGGGCTGCCTGATCCTCGACGTCCGCATGCCCGGACTGAGCGGCCTGGATGTGCAACGCCACCTGGCCCAGAGCGGCAGGCAGAAGCCGATCGTCTTCCTCACCGCACATGGCGACATCCCGATGACCGTGCAGGCGATGAAGGCCGGCGCGATCGACTTCCTGACCAAGCCCCATCGCGACCAGGCGCTGCTCGACGCGATCGCCGCGGGGATCGAGGCGGATATCGCGCGGCGCGCCTCGGCATGCGTCGCGGACCAGCATGCCGCGCTGCTCCGGACGCTCACCGCGCGCGAGCGCCAGGTGCTGAAGGAACTGGTGGCCGGCCGGCTCAACAAGCAGATCGCCTATGATCTCGGGATCAGCGACGTGACCGTGAAAGTGCATCGTTCCAACGTGATGCGGAAGATCAAGGCGAAGTCGGTCGCCGACCTCATACGCGCCTGGGAGGCCGTTCCCCCCGCCCAGCGCGCAGACGAAGCCGCCTAGCCCATGGCCTGGCCCGAACGCGGCGTGATCTCTGCCGATGCCAGGGAAGGCAATCCGACCGGACGACCGCAACAAGGACCCTGTGCTTGTCTATTTCACCGCTTGTCGCGGTCGTCGACGACGACGCAGCCGTTCGCGAGGCGCTCTTCGATCTCCTGCTGGCACTTGGCCTGGATTGCCGCTCGTTCTGCCACGCCGAGGCATTCCTGGATGCCTATCGTCCGGACAGGTTCGACGCCCTCATCACCGATATCCGGATGCCCGGCATGGGTGGGGTCGAGCTCCTGCGCAGGGTCCGGGTGCTTTCACCGTCCATGCCCGTCATCGTGATCACGTCCATCATGGATCCCGGCCTGCATCGCACGGTGATGGACCACGGCGCCCGGGCGAGCCTGACGAAGCCCATCGCCGGCGACGACCTCATCCATCACCTGCAGGATCTGGGTCGGAACGGCCGCCCGCCCCCGGGATACGCAGAATCCCGGTCGTAGACGCGAAGGCACGAGGAGGGGGCTGCAGCATGGTGGAGAAGCGCCTGACGGGGATCGATCGCGACATCCTCCCCACGGTTGGACGGGAGCTGGCGGACCTCGCCTCCGACAGCGTAATCCTCTGCGACCTGAACGGCGTCATCCGCTACTGGAATCCAGCCTCCGAGGCCCTTTACGGCTGGCCGGCCATGGCCGCCATCGGCCGGCAGATCGCGGAATTCTCGCCGAGCGGCGCGCTCCAGGCTGAACATTGGCGCGAGCTGCTGCACGAGGGCCACTGGCACGGCCCGATCCGCCGGCACACATCGCGTGGGCCGCAGGTCACCGCGCTGGTCCGGCGCATCGTGCGCCACGACCGGGCCGGCGCGCCGATCGAGATCGTCGAATACGGACGCAGCGGCGCCATGGGCGTCGCGGAAGCCGACACGGGCACGCTCGCCCATCCCCATGCCAGCGGCGCGGCGTGCTGGGAGCTCGACACATCCGGTGCACAGCGCATCCGCGCCGCGCTGACCGGCAACGAGCATGGGGAGGCGGCGCTCGACGCCGTGCTGGAAGCGACACGCATCGTCGGCGTGAACGAGCGCACCGCGCGCCTCTTCGGCGGCAATGCCAGCCGGGAGCACATGGCCGGCCAGCCGGTGGCGCATTTCTGGCCAAGGGAGAGCGGTGCCGATCTCGCGGGCCTCCTGCTCGAACTCGCGGCCCGCAAGCCACCCGAGATCGTCGAGCGGCGTCTGACGCACGCCGTGGGCCGGCTGCGCGATGCCGCGCTGACGGCATGGCGCCCGGTCGCGCGCGGGCCGAACGAGACCGCGTTCCTCATGATCCATGGCGCCGCCGCCGATGACCGGACCGCCTGGGAGCTGCAGGCCAGCGAGGAGCGCTACCGCCGGCTCATCCACCACATGCCGAACGCGCTGTGGCAGATCGACGCCCGCGGCACCGGCGAGATCTTCGACCGCCTGAAGCGCGAGGGCGTGACCGACATCGCCGCCCATCTCGACCGCCATCCGGAGCTCGTCGAACTCGGCAAGGACATCGTCCGCATCACGGAGGTCAACCGCGCGGCCATCGCCCTTTTCCGCGGCCGCAATGAGTCCGATCTGCTGGGCCCCGTCCGCTACCTCTTCACCGCCACGCCCGAGGCCGCGAAGCGCGTCATGGTCGCGCATTTCGAGGGGCGGCGGAACTACACCGAGCAGGCACGGATACGCACCTTCGACGGCCAGCTGCGCGACGTGCTGATCTGCGTGACCTATCCCATGCCGCCGGAGCAGCAGGACACTAGCTTCGTCACCATCGAGGACATCACCGAACGGCTGCGGACCGAGGCACAGCTGCGGCAGCACCAGGCCGACCACGCGCAGGCCGCGCGCCTCTCCACGCTTGGCGAGATGGCGACATCCATCGCGCATGAGGTGAAGCAGCCGCTCTCGGCCATCGTGACGAATGCGGAGACGAGCCTGCGCTGGCTGTCCCGCGAGCCGGTCAACGTGGAGAAGCTCCGCCAGCTGACGAGCCGGATCATCGCCAGCGCGCGCCGCGCCAGCGACATCGTGCAACACGTCCGTTCGATGGCGCAGAGCGGCGAGCGCGAACGCGTGGAGCTCGACCTCAGGGACGTCGTGGACGAGGCGCTGCTCTTCGTGCACCACGATATCGAGGCCAGGCATATCGATCTGACGATCGCGGCGGATCCGGCACGACCGAGGATTCTCGGCAGCCGCATCGAACTGCAGCAGGTCGTCGTCAATCTGATCGTGAATGGGATACAGGCGCTTTATGACGCCCAATCGCCGCAACGGCGGATCGGGATCAGCATCGCCAAGGCGTCCGATGGCGGGCTGCGCTTCTCCATCCGCGACAGCGGTCCAGGCATCGCCCCCAAGGACATCGAACGCGTCTTCGAGAGCTTCTTCACGACCAAGGTCGAGGGCATGGGGATCGGCCTCGCCGTCTGCCATTCCATCATCATGGCGCATGGCGGCAGCATCGAGGCCGCGAACGATCCCGCCGGCGGCGCCTGCTTCCGCTTCTGGCTGCCCGCCGCGCCGGCACGCCAGGCAACTGGCTGATCACTGAGGCCGCCGGCGGCGTTTTCCTTCCCTTCCGGCAGCACCAGACAGCCGGCGCGGCGCGCCGGCTACGCAGGCGCGCGCCCTGATCGGCGTTCGCGTCATCGCCCGGGAGCCAGGATTGCCTACCCATTCGCGAGTGCAACCTATCTGCCCGGACAATATCGGGCAGGCGCGCCATCCCGCCATTCTCCGTCCCGGACAACACGCCGGCGCAGCTGGAAGGCGCCATGGCAAACCGACGGAGCTCAGTCATGCAACAGCGGATCATCATCATCGGGGCGGGCTTTGCGGGCATGTACGCGGCACTTTCCGCCGCGCGCCTGCGCGACCTCGAGGGCGTTTCGCCCGAGCAGCTCGAGATCGTGCTGGTGGCGCCGGAGCCGGTGCTCGTCATCCGGCCGCGCCTCTACGAGCCGAAGCCCGAAACGCTGACCGCGCCACTGCGCGACGTCCTGGACGCCGTTGAGGTTGTCTATGTGCAGGGCCGCGTCGAGAAGCTCGACACGCAGGCACGCATCATCGAGGTGATCCCCGCCGCGGGCCGCCCCCAGCCCATGGCCTATGACCGTCTCGTGCTGGCGACGGGCAGCGAACTGTTCCGCCCCGGCATTCCGGGCCTGTCGGAGCATGGCTTCAGCGTCGACAAGCTCGCCGACGCGATCGCGCTCGACCGCCATCTGCAGGCCCTGGCCGGCCTCCCCGCCTCCGAGGCGCGGGACACCGTGGTCGTGGCCGGCGGCGGCTTCACCGGCATCGAAGTCGCGACCGAGATGCCCGGCCGCCTGAGCGCCATCCTCGGCAAGGACGCGAAGCCGCGCGTCGTCATCGTGGAACGCAATGCCTCGGTCGCGCCCGACATGGGCGCCGGCCCGCGCCCCCTGATCGAGAAGGCGCTGGGTGACCTCGGCATCGAGGCGCGGGTCGGCCTCGGCGTCGCCGGTGTGGACAAGGACGGGGTCACGCTCTCCGATGGTTCCCGCATCGGGAGCATGACGCTGATCTGGGCGGCCGGCATGCGGGCCGCCGCGCTGACGGCGCAGGTCCCGGCCGAACGCGACAATGCCGGCCGCCTGATCGTCGACCGCGCGCTGCGCGTGCCCGGCGTGGCCGGCGTTCTCGCCACCGGCGACGCGGCGAAGGCCGCCTGCGACGACATCGGCAATTTCGCGCTGATGTCCTGCCAGCACGCCACGCGGATGGGTGCCTTCGCCGGCCACAACGCGGCGGCCGAGCTGCTCGGCGCGCCGACGCAGGCCTATCACCAGGCCGCCTACGTCACCTGCCTCGACCTGGGCGCGGCAGGCGCGATCTTCACCCGCGGCTGGGACCGCAAGGTCGAGATGACCGGCACCAAGGCGAAGCAGACGAAGCAGGAGATCAACACCGTCTGGATCTACCCGCCGCGCCCCGAGCGCGCCGCCGCGCTGGCCTCCGCCGAACCCGCGCGCGTCACCGACCTCTGATCGTCCCCCCGAGCCGAAGGAACACGACGATGAACGAGACCCGCTTATCCTCCATCGGGACCTTGCGCCGCACGCTGGTGCCGGGCGGCATCGCCGCCGCCCTCGCCGCCGCCGCGCCCGCCGCGGCCCAGCCCGCCGCGACGCCGGCGCGTCACCCGAATGGCCCCCGCACCACCGGCTTCGTCACGCGGGCGGGTGCCGACATCTTCTACAAGGATTGGGGCAGCGGCCCCGTCGTCACCTTCTCCCATGGCTGGCCGCTGAACGCCGATGCCTGGGATGCCCAGATGCTCTTCCTGGTCCGGAACGGCTATCGCTGCGTCGCCGTCGACCGGCGCGGGCATGGCCGCTCCAGCCAAGTCTCCACCCACAACGACATGGACGGCTATGCCGACGACCTCGCGGCCGTGCTGCAGGCGCTCGACCTCCGGGGCGCGACCATGGTCGGCCATTCCACCGGCGGCGGCGAGGTCGCGCGCTATATCGGCCGGCACGGCACGCAGCGCGTGCGGAAGGCCGTGCTGGTGGCGGCGGTCCCGCCGGTCATGCTGCGCTCGCCGGCCAATCCCGAGGGGTTGCCTATGGAGGTCTTCGACACCATCCGCGCCGGCGTCGCCGGCGATCGCTCGCAATACTACCGGGAGCTGGCGGTCGCCTTCTACGGCGCGAACCGGCCGGGTGCCGCGGTCTCGCAAGGCACGCTCGACCAGTTCTGGCTCTGGAGCATGCAGGCCGGCGCGCTGAACGCCTACGAATGCGTCAAGGCGTTCTCCGAGACGGATTTCAGCGATGACCTGCGGAAGTTCAATGTCCCCACGCTCGTGCTGCACGGCGAGGACGACCAGATCGTCCCGGTCCATGATTCGGCCCGCAAGTCGGCGCGGCTCATCCGGGGCGCCTCCGAGATCTACTACCCCGGCGCACCGCACGGCCTGACGGCGACGCATCAGGACCGCTTCAACGCGGACCTGCTGGCCTTCCTGCGCGCGTGATGTCAGGTCCCGAAGGAAACTCCGCCATGGACATGCAGGGCAAGGTGGCGATCGTCACGGGCGGGGGCGCGGGCATCGGCCTGGCGGCGGCGCGGATGTTCGCCAGGGCGGGCGGCCGGGTGCTCATCACCGGCCGGCGCGCGGCGGCGCTGGAAGCCGCCGCCGCCGGCGAGCCCGGCATCGCGACACTGGTTGCCGATGCCGCCGATCCCGCGGCCGCTTCGCGCACGGTGGAGGCGGCGCTAGGCCTTGGCGGGCGCCTCGACCTCCTCGTCAACAACGCGGGCGCCGGCAGCCCGCGCAGCCTGGCCGAGACAACGCCGGCGCACCTGCAGGGCATATACGCCGCGAACGTGTTCGGGCCGGCCCTGCTCGCCGCCGCCGCGGTGCCGCATCTGGAGCTGACCCGGGGATGCATCGTCAACGTCTCCAGCACGCTCGCGCAGAAGCCGCTCGCCGGCTTCGCGGACTACGCGGCCAGCAAGGCCGCGCTGGAACAGATGACGCGCTGCTGGGCGCTCGAGCTTGCCTCGGCTGGGGTGCGCGTCAATGCGATCGCCGCCGGACCGGTCGAGACCGGGTTCCTGGAAGAGCGCATGGGCTTCGCCCCGGACGAGGCGGAGGCGATCCGCGAGCGCGAGCGGAGCATGATCCCGCTTGGCCGGCGCGGCGAGCCTGAGGATGTCGCGGCCTGGATCCTCATGCTGGCCAGCGGCAAGGCCGGATGGGTGACGGGCCAGGTCATCGGCATCGATGGCGGCTTCGCCATCGCATGACGCCCCGCCGCGCCGCATTCGGCCAACATCGCCAGCGCGAGGGATCCCGATCCGCTCTATGCCTTCAGGCACGCCTGCCGTGATGTGCTTCCGAAAGGCAAGGCAGGGAGGTGAGCATGGTCGAGATCCGTTCGATGACCCGCGAGGATGTGCCGGAGCTGTTGCGGCTGATGGCAGGGATCGTCGCCTACGAGCATGGCAGCGACTTCCGGCTCACCGAAGCCGAGCTGCTGCGGCGCGGCTTCGGTGAGCGCCCGGAATTCGGCGCCTTCGTGGCCGATCGCGGCGACGGCCGGCTGATCGGCATGGCCGTGCACTACGAGATACCCTTCATGCACACGCTCGAGCCGCTGCTGATGATGAAGTGGCTCTTCGTCGACCAGGAGCATCGCGGCGGCCGGATCGGCCGCCGCCTCGTCCGGCGCATGGCCCGTCATGCCCTGGAGACGGGCCATCGGAAATTCTGCTGGTTCGTGCTGAAGGACAACCTGCCGGCACAGGCCTTCTACCGCGGCGTCGGCGCGACGCCGGACCCGGACTGGGATCGCTGGATGCTGGGAGCGGACGCCATCGCCGCCATGAGCCAGGAGAGACCACCGGCGACCGAAGGATAGTCGACATCCCGGCTCCAACCTCCTCCGGCGCCGTTCGCCCCAACGCAGTTCCGGCCTTGGCGCGGCGCCAGGGCCGCGCCCTCAGGGCCTGAGCTTGCCCATCGCCCGCAGCTGGTCGGCGATGTATTCGACCGGCTGCGTGTCCAGATCCAGCCTCGCGCACAGCTCCTTCATCACGGTGTGGGACGGTGTCCAGCTCGGCTGGATGGTCGTCATTTCCAGGTTCTGCAGCCGGCCCTTCATGTGCGGAAACCTGTCCGTCGTCTTCTTCTCCTCCTCGAGGGCGTGGGCATCGAGAATGGTGGAACGGGCCGTCGCATCCATCACCGCATAGCGCTTCGCGATCTGTTCCTCCCGGGTCTCGCTCCTTTCCACCCAGCGCTTGCTGTCCCAGGCGCGCCAGGTCCTGTCCGTGTAGGCACTCGTGTCGATGGGCAGCTGCCAGGTCCCGTCCGGCCAAAGACGCAGGAGGGTCTTCGTATTCTCCGACCAGGGGACCGGCGTCTCTTCCCGCCCGAGGCGGCCGATCCGCTTGGCGTAGGCCTTCATAGTCTTCAACGGCTTCAGCATCCGCGCGCCCCTTCCTTCATCCGGATCGCCAATTCGCCCTGGTCCCTCGATGGCCCGCGACCGGCATGGATCACTCCATGCCGGATAGACCCCGGCGGCATCCGTTTCGATAGCGGCGCGTGGCGTGCTCTGGACATTTCTGGACAATCGCCGTCTGAGCAGGCTCCGACCCTCAGGGTGTTCCACGACCGGAGCGCTGGAGGCGGGGACGCTCAAACTCGGGGATCCGGTGGTGGCGGTTGCTTTTGATGGAAAGTTGCGCATGGCGGCCGCGGCACTCGGCTGCGGTTCCCGAAAGGAGCTCTACGCCCGGTTCCGCAAGGCCAATCCGGCAACGGAATGCGACCTCGAGCGGCTGCACAAATGGATGCAGGGGCGGTCCCTGCCGCGCGCAGCCTCCGTCTACACGGATTTCGCCGCCGTCATCGGCACTGCGAAGCCCGGCCACTGGATCGCCGATAGCAGCCTGGAGGATTTCGCGGCCGAGCTCGCGCTGCGCACCGGGGCCGATATCGCCACCCTCGCCGTCCCGGGCGGCGTGCCGGCCCGGAGCAGCCGGCGCACCGCCGGGCTGTTCGGCGGCATCGCGACGCTGGCCGGCAGTTTCGCGGCCTATTCCGCCGCGTGGTCACCGCATTACCACGGCCGCCTGATCCGCGGCGCGCTGCGCCTCGAAGCCCACCGGAGCGGCGCGTTGATCGCGGCCTATGCGGAAGCCGTCGCGGGGCGCGCGGTTCGCCTGACGGCCGAGATGCAGATCGGCGGCCGCTCCATGCATTGCACGCTGCGCGAGGCGGATGGCGACATGGTGCTGTTCCTCAGCCTGCAGGTGCCGGGACCGCCGGCCAGCATGCTCTGCGGCATCATGGCCGGCGCCGCCTTCGTCGCGCATGAATCGCTGCCATCCGCCTGCCCCGTGGCTTTCATCCGCGTGCCGGAAACGCCGCGGCTCGAGGCCGGGAACCGCTATATCGAACCGGTTCCCGGCACCATCGCCGCCGACCTGGCCGATCTCGGCGTGACGCCGGCGGAGGCCGACCGCTTCGATGCGATGATCCGCGCCTTCCTCGGCAGCAGCCCGATCCAGGTGGCGCCGCAGGACCAAGCGGGTTTCGCGAGCATGCTCGACCGCGAGTATCTGGCCGGGACCGACTAGGCGGCCGGCTTCGCCCTACAACGGTGCGAGCGCCGCGAACCGCCCGCCCCGCACCAGCGCCGACACCGTCGCGATATCCGGCGCCATCGCGCGGTCGCGGTCCCAATGGGCGGCCACGCCGCGCACGAGCTTATGCGCGGCTTCCAGCGCCGGGGCGCTGGTCAGCGGGCGGTGGAAGTCGATCGCCTGGGCGGCTTCCAGCAGTTCGATCGCCAGGATGTTGGCCAGGTTGTCGGCCATCGGCACCAGGCGCAGTGCGGCGCCGGTCGCCATGCTGACATGGTCTTCCTGGTTGGCGCTGGTCGGCAGGCTGTCCACCGAACGCGGTGCCGCCATGGCGCGGTTCTCCGCCGTCAGGGCGGCGGCCGTCACCTGGGCGATCATGAAGCCGGAATTCAGCCCGCCTTCGCGCACCAGGAAGGCCGGCAGGCCGGACAGCACCGGGTCCACCAGCAGCGCCGTGCGCCGTTCGCTGATGGCGCCGAGTTCGGCCAGGGCGAGTGCGATGGTGTCGGCCGCGAAGGCCACCGGCTCGGCGTGGAAATTGCCGCCGGAGAGAATCTCCCCGCCCTCGACCACCAGCGGGTTGTCGGTCACCGCATTGGCTTCCCGCGCCAGCACCGTGGCGGCATGGCCCAGCAGGTCCAGGCAGGCGCCGGCCACCTGCGGCTGGCAACGCAGCGAATAGGGGTCCTGCACGCGCGGGTCGCCGGTGCGGTGGCTTTCGCGCAGCGCGCTGCCCTCCATCAGGGTGCGCAGCGCGGCGGCGCAGCGGATCTGGCCCGGCTGGCCGCGCAGGTCATGGATGCGGGGATCGAAGGGCGTGTCGCTGCCCTTGGCGCCTTCGGTGGACAGCGCGCCGGCGACCAGCGCGGTGCGCAGCAGATCCTCTGCCGCGAACAACCCGGACAGCGCGAGCGCGGTGCTGACCTGGGTGCCGTTCAGCAGTGCCAGGCCTTCCTTCGGCCCCAGCACCACCGGCGCGATCTCCGCCCGTGCCAGCGCTTCCGCCCCGGACAGGCGGGTGCCGTCCGGCCCCAGCGCCTCCCCTTCGCCCACCAGCACCAGGGACAGATGCGCGAGCGGCGCCAGGTCGCCGGAGGCGCCGACCGAACCCTGGGCCGGGATCAGCGGCGTGATATCGGCCGCCAGCAGCGCCAGCAGCGCCCGCACCACCTCCACCCGCACGCCGGAGGCGCCGCGCGCCAGGGACAGCGCCTTCAAGGCGAGGACCAGCCGCACCACCGGCACCGGCAGCGGCGCGCCGACGCCGGCGGCGTGGCTGCGCAGCAGGTTGAGCTGCAGTTCGGCCAGCCCCTCCGGCGCGATGCGGGTGGACGCCATCTTGCCGAAGCCGGTGTTGACGCCGTACAGCGCCTCCCCCGTTTCCAGCCGCGCCGCCAGGGCGGCGGCGGAAGCCGCGACCGGCGCTTCCCAGCCTTCCGCCAAGGTGAGGGCTTCGCCGGCCATGACGGCGCGCAGGGTCACCAAGGTGACGGCACCGGGCGTGATGGGATCGGACATCATGCTCTCTCCGGATCAGACCTGGGCCAGCATAGGCAGGTCCAAACCGAACTCCCGTGCACATTGGATGGCAATATCGTAGCCGGCATCGGCATGCCGCATCACGCCGGTGGCCGGATCGTTCCACAGCACGCGGCGCACCCGCTTCGCCGCCGCCTCCGTCCCGTCGCACAGGATCACCATGCCGGCATGCTGCGAATAGCCCATGCCGACGCCACCGCCGTGATGCAGCGACACCCAGGTGGCGCCGCTCGCGGTGTTCAGCAGCGCATTCAGCAAGGGCCAGTCGGACACCGCATCCGACCCGTCCCGCATCGCCTCCGTCTCCCGGTTCGGGGAGGCGACGGACCCGCTGTCGAGATGATCGCGGCCGATCACCACCGGGCCGATCTCACCGCGCGCGACCATCTCATTGAAGGCCAGCCCGATGCGGTGCCGGTCGCCAAGGCCGACCCAGCAGATGCGCGCCGGCAGGCCCTGGAACTGGATGCGCGCCTGCGCCATGTCGAGCCAACGATGCAGATGCCGGTCCTGCGGCATCAGTTCCCGCACCTTGTCGTCGGTCCTGCGGATATCGTCCGGGTTGCCGGACAGCGCCGCCCAGCGGAAGGGGCCGATGCCGCGGCAGAACAGCGGGCGGATATAGGCCGGCACGAAGCCCGGGAAGCCGAAGGCCTCGGCCAGGCCTTCATCCTTCGCCATCTGGCGGATGTTGTTGCCGTAATCCATCACCACCGCGCCGCGCGCCTTGAAGTCCAGCATCGCCTGGACATGCGCCACCATCGAATGGCGGGCCGCGGCGGCGACGCCCTTCGGGTCGCTCTCCCGCCGCTGTTCCCATTCCGCCAGGGTCCAGCCGAGCGGCAGATAGCCATTGGCCGGGTCGTGCGCGCTGGTCTGGTCGGTGACGATGTCCGGCACCACGCCGCGGCGCACCAGTTCCGGGAAGATCGCCGCCGCATTGCCGAGCAGCCCGACGCTGATCGCGCGCTTCTCCGCGCAGGCGGTGCGGATCATCGCCAGCGCGGCATCGAGGTCATCGGCGCGATGGTCGAGATAGCCGGTCTCCAGCCGCTTCTCGATGCGGGATGGCTGGCATTCGACCGCGAGCACCGAGGCACCGGCGAAGACGCCGGCCAGCGGCTGCGCACCGCCCATGCCGCCGAGCCCGCCGGTCAGGATCCAGCGGCCGGCGAGGTCGCCGCCGAAATGCTGGCGGCCGGCCTCGGCGAAGGTCTCATAGGTGCCCTGCACGATGCCCTGGCTGCCGATATAGATCCAGGACCCCGCGGTCATCTGGCCGTACATCATCAGCCCGGCGCGATCGAGCGCGTTGAAATGCTCCCAGGTGGCCCAGGCCGGCACCAGGTTGGAATTGGCGATCAGCACGCGCGGCGCGTTCTCATGCGTCTCGAACACGCCGACCGGCTTGCCGGATTGCACCAGCAGGGTCTGGTCGTCGCGCAGCCGGCGGAGCGATGCGACGATGGTGTCATAGCTCTGCCAGTCGCGCGCCGCGCGGCCGATGCCGCCATAGACGACGAGCTCACCCGGCCGCTCCGCCACCTCGGGATCGAGGTTGTTCATCAGCATGCGCAGCGGCGCCTCACTCGCCCAGGACAGGCAGGAGAGGTCGGCCCCGCGCGCGGCGCGGATCACCCGGGCATTCTGGCGGTCGTGCATCATCGTCTCCCCGGCCGTCGTTGCGCCGCTATTCCGCGGCTTTGGTCAGCGTCGCCGGATGCGGCGGGCGCTGCAGGCCGAGCGCGTCGCGCATCGTCCCTTCGGTCTGCGTCCGGCGCAGCAGGCCGCGGCGCTGCAGCTCCGGCGTCACGCTGTCGACGAAACGGGTCAGCCCATCTTCCATCATCGGGAACATCATCATGAAGCCGTCGCAGGCGCCGGCGCGGTACCATTCCTCCAGCGCGTCGGCGACCTGCAGCGGCGTGCCGCGGATGGTGCGGCGGCCACGCTCGTAGCGCAGGTACATCTGGCGCAGCGTCAGCTTCTCGACGCGGATCATCGACACGATGTTGTCGTAGAACTTCTTGTGGAAATTCGCCGATTTGGGGATCAGCTCCTCCGGCACCGGCTCGTCCAGCGGCAGCTGCGACAGGTCGGCTTCCAGATCCATGCCGAGCCGGCCGCGGCCGACCACCGGATGGATCAGCGCCTGCAGGGTCTGGTACTTGTCCTCCGCCTCCTGCGCGCTGTCGCCGAGGATCACCGGCATGCCGGCCAGCAGGCGCAGGCTGTCCCGGGCGCGGCCGAATTTCGGCAGCCGGTCCTTCAGCTGGTCGTAGAAGCGGCGGGATTCCTCCGGCGTCTCGTTGGCGCCGAAGATCACCTCCGCGACGCTGGCCGCGAAATCCATGCCGGTGTCGGAGGCGCCGGCCTGGATGATCACCGGCCGCCCCTGCGGCGAACGTTCGACGTTCAGCGCCCCATGGATCTTGAAGTAGGGGCCGTCATGATCGACCACATGCTGCTTGGCGGGGTCGAAGAACAGGCCGGACGCCTTGTCGCGGGTGAAGGCGTCATCCTCCCAGCTGTCCCACAGCTTGAGCACGATGTCGGTGAATTCGGCGGCGCGCTTGTAGCGGTCGCCATGCGGCGGCAGCTTGTCGAGCCCGAAATTCTGCGCGGCATAGTCATTGGCGGAGGTGACGATGTTCCAGGCCACCCGGCCGCCGCTGATATGATCGATGGAAGCGAATTGCCGCGCCAGGTTGTAGGGCTCGTAGAAGCTGGCGCTGACCGTGCCGCCGAGGCCGATATGCCGCGTGGTCGCCGCCAGCGCCGCCATCAAGGTGATGGGCTCCAGCTGGTTCATGAAGATCGGCATGCGGCTGTAGAGGTCGAGCTTGGTCGTGCGCGCCGCCGGCGTATCGGCGATGAAGTACATATGGAACAGCCCGCGTTCCGCGAGTTGCGCCATGGCGGTGTGGCGCGCGATGCTGATCCCGGCGCGGGCATCGGTCTCCGGGTGCATCCAGGCCGCGATATGGGATCCGGCGCCACTCGCCATCACCGCCAGATACATCCGCCCATCCGCGGCCATCGGACCCTCCCTGCACGCCAACCTGTATATACAGGCTAGGCTCCGCGAATCGGTCCCGTCAATCGAGGAAAGCGCGGCGCCATGCCGCCGCGGCAGAGGCAGGAACGGCAACAGGCGCCCGGCCTTCCGGCCGGGCGCCCGTGTCGCGAAGATCGGCAATCGGCCGGGCGGCACCATTCCGGCTCCGCCCGGCCGCGGCACTCAGGCGATGAGGGCGTCCTGATCCGCGATCGCGCGGCCCTCGTAGATGCCATAGGTCAGGTAGTGGACCAGCGGGTTCATGCCGGACGCCGCGACGTCCGGATTGGCTTCCAGATAGGCGCTCGTATCGAAGGCCGCCGAGGGATCGCGACCTTCCGCCGCACCGAAGACCTGGTAGTGCAGCAGCGGGTTGATGCCGGATGCCGCGACATCCGGGTTCGCGGCCAGGTAGAAGCCGGTATCGAACAGCGCGTTCGCGCTGCGGCCCTCGGCCGCGCCGAAGGCGTTGTAATGCGCCCGCGCATCGATGCCGGACGCGGCGACGTCCGGATTGGCCAGCAGGTAGTACTCGGCGTCGAAGCCGTCACCCGCGACATGGCCGACCGCCGTGTAGGTGTCGCGCCCTTCGGCCCGGCCGAAGCTCAGATAATGCTCGAGGGCATTGATGCCGGCCGCCGCCACATCCGGGTTGAAGTGCAGATAGAGGCCGCTGTCGAAGTTGAGCGCGGTATCGCGCCCTTCGGCCGCGCCATACTGCAGGTAGTGCTGGAAGGGATTCACGCCGGCGGCGGCCACGTCCGGGTTCGCGGTCAGGTAGCCGCTGGTGTCGAAGAAGGGGTTCGGGTCGCGGCCTTCATGCCAGCCGAACAGGTTGTAGTGCTCCAGCGGATCCATGCCGGAGTCGCGGACATCCTGGTTGTGCTGCAGGTAGAGGGTGCTGTCGAAGGCCGCATTGCCGTCATCGTCATGCGTGTTGGCCAGCACGCTGTCGTGGCGGAAGTTCAGGTTCTGGATGCGCTCATCGAACTGCGCGGAGGTGTCCGCCACGTCATAGGCCGTCTCCTTGGTGCCATGGACGTCGCGCATGTAGTCCGCGAAGGCCTGCTGTTCGCCGAGCAGGGCGCGGCCGGCCGGCGTATGCGCGTTGATCGTGGTCGCCAGGGTGAAGTCGAGGGCTTCGTCCACCGGGCCGGACAGCGTGTTGTCGTCCAGCAGGTAGCGGAAGTTCGAGGCGTTGTCCTTGACCGGGTACCCGTCGCCGCCATTGGCGGTGAAGTTCAGGGTGATCACGGTCATGACCGGCGGCACGCCGGACTGGAGCTGGCCGTCGTCATAGAGCGCGTAGGTGACGTGGCCCTGTTCGTCGATCAGCGCGATGTCGGAAATACGGTGGCCGGCCGGGGCATCCGGATCCCAGGAGAAGGCCACGCCACCGATCTGCGGGAAGCGGCCCTGCAGCGTGCCGGCGGCGACGCCGTGCTCCAGGATCGCCTTCAGGCCTTCCGCGGTGGTGTCGAAAGCCATCAGCTTGTTATCGAAGCGGAGCGAGTTCTCGATGTCGAGCTGGGAGACACCGCCTTCCAGCTTGCCGGCGTCGGGGTTCGCGGGCGGCGGCAGCTTCTCCGTCGAGTCGGAGACGGTGCCGATCTGGGCCCGGATGCCGCCGCCATTCTTGAGGGAGATGATCGGCGGCGCGCCGTCGCCGAGCGCCTGGCGCAGCGCATGGCCATTGGCGTCGGCCGACAGGTTGCCGAGGTTGGTCTCCTCGCTGCGCACCAGCGAACGCTCGGCTTCCAGGTAGACATTGGTATAGCCGAAGACGTTGCCGTCCTTGACGGCGATGACGTCGCCGACCGCTTCGGTCAATGCGCGGACCGCGGCGCCCTTGGTACCCTGGGCGAAGGCGGTGCTGTCCAGGTTGTCGACCGTGGTGTTCCAGGCCGCGGCGGCATTCTCCGCGGTCGAGGCATAGGCGCCGTTGAGCCCGCTATCGGCGGCGAGGTGGTCGACCAGGATGTTGCCGGCGGCGTCGAAATCGACCTTGAGGCGGCCGAGATAGGTGTATTCGTTATCGGTGTTGACGATCAGCGTCTTGCCGCCCGCGGCATCGTCGATGACCAGCGGGTAGGTGTCGTCGAAGCTCGCGCCATGGCCCGGGAAGGCATGGGCTGCGTCATCCGCGTCGCCGAGCCGGGTGTTCGAACCGGCGGAGAGGATGACGTCGACGCCGCGGAGCAGCGTCGCCAGCAGCTTTTCGTTGGCGATGTCCTGCAGATGCGTCGTCAGGATGATCTTGTTGATGCCGTCGGCGATCATCGAGTCGATGATCGGCTGCAGCTGGGAGGCCAGCAGCGCCATGTCATCGATCTCGCCATTGGCGCCCGGGCCGCCCGGGAAGCCTTTGACCTCGGTCCCGCTCGGTGAGGAGATCGATTCGAGGATCTGGGTGGTGGCGCCCAGGATGCCGATCTTCTCGCCGCCCTTCTCCACGATGACTGCCGGCGCGATCCGGGCCTTGAGGCCTGACGCCAGCTCCGT
>DASYDR010000150.1:0-14289 GCA_036499545.1 Roseomonas sp.
TTCCGCCAGGATCGCCGGCGGTGCGATCCGCGCGACGGGCGGATCGGCATTCATCGGCGGGGTTCGGTATGGCCGGGCACGATGCGGCCATCTTCCACATGCGGCGCCACGTAGCGGCCAGGATCCTCCCGCCGCGACAACCCGTACCAGGCGAAGGCGGCGACGCCGGCCAAGACCACCGCCGCGAGGACGGTCAGCAGCGCGAAGGAGGGTTCACCCACCGGGTTCCGCCGCCGCCACAGGACGAAGGCGGCGAAGGGCAGTGCGAAGACCAGGGCGGCGATGACGAAGGACACGGCGCCATCTTAACCCGGATATCGCCGAGTCAGGCGGCGTCGTTCAGGTGACAGGCGCTGACATGGCCGGGCGCCACTTCCTTCAGGACCGGCCGTTCCACCTTGCAACGCGGCATCGCATGCGGGCAGCGCGGGTGGAAATGGCAGCCCGGCGGCGGGTTCAACGGCGAGGGAATCTCGCCCTGCACCACCGAGAAGGCGCGCTTGCGCGACTCGATCCGCGGCACCGCCGACAGCAGCGACTGCGTGTAGGGATGATTGGCCCGGGCGAAGACCTCGACCGCCGGCGCCGCTTCCACGACGCGGCCGAGATACATGATGACGACGCGGTCCGAGAGATGCTCCACCACGCCGAGATCATGGCTGATGAAGAGGTAGGTGAGATCCAGCTCCCGCCGCAGCTGCATGAAGAGGTTCAGGATCTGCGCCTGGATCGAGACGTCGAGCGCCGCCACCGCTTCGTCGCAGACCAGGAAATCGGGCTTCACCGCCAGGGCGCGGGCGATCCCGATGCGCTGGCGCTGGCCACCCGAGAACTGGTGCGGGTAGCGCCGCTTCAGCGCGGGATCGAGGCCGGCGCGGCGCAGCTGCTCATCCACATAGTCGTTCCAGTCGCTGCTGGAGACGATGCCATGCACCCAGGGCGCCTCGCCCACGATGTCGGCCACCCGCTTGCGCGGGTTCAGCGAGGCATAGGGATCCTGGAAGATCATCTGCGTGCGCAGCTTCGCTTCGCGCGCCGCGGCCCCGGTGAGGGCGGTGACTTCCTGTCCTCGGCGCAGCACCTTGCCGTCCGAAGGCGGCAGGATGCCGGCCACCATGCGGCCGAGGGTCGATTTGCCGCAGCCGGATTCGCCCACCAGCCCGACCACCTCGCCCTTGGCGATGGTGAGGTCGACGCCGTCGACGGCGTGCACGACCTCCTCCTTCACCTTCACGCCGAGGCGCTTGGCGAAGCGGCCGGCGAAATCGAGCTTCTTTTCGAAGCGGCGGCTGATGCCGCGCAGCTCGATCATCGGTGCGTTGGCCGGGGCCATGGTCGTGGCACTCATGCGGAGGCGGCCTCGGTGACTTCGAGAATAGGGCGATGGCAGCGCGCGTCGCGGCCAGGCAGCAGCGTGCGCATCGGCGGTTCTATCCCGCATTCCTCGCCGGCGCGCGGGCAGCGCGACCGGAAGGCGCAGCCGGCCGGCAGTGACAGCAAGGACGGCGTCATGCCCGGGATCTGGCGCAGCGGCTCACCCCGCTTGTTGCGGGACGGCACGCTGCCGATCAGCCCGGCGGTATAGGGGTGCAGCGGCTGGTCCAGCACCTGCTCGACCAGCCCATGTTCGACGACGCGGCCGGCATACATGACCGCGATCTCGTCCGCGAGGCCGGCGACGACCGAAAGGTCGTGGGTGATCCAGATCAGGGAGGTGCCGGTGGTCGTGGCCAGCTTCTGCACCTCGGCCAGGATCTGGCCCTGGATGGTGACGTCGAGCGCGGTGGTCGGCTCATCCGCCACGATCAGCTCCGGCCGGTGCAACAACGCGATCGCGATCGCGACGCGCTGGCGCATGCCGCCCGAGAACTGGTGCGGATAGGATTTCAGCCGCTCATCCGGGGATGGGATGCCGACCATGCCGAGCGTGTCCCGCGCGCGCTGACGGGCTTCCTCATGGCTGACCTTGGTATGCGCCTGCACCGTTTCGATCATCTGCGTGTCGATGCGCAGGACCGGGTTCAGCGTCATCATCGGGTCCTGGAAGATCATCGCGATGCGGTTGCCGCGCAGATGCCGCATCTCCTCCTCGGACAGGGAGGCCAGGTTCCGGCCCTGGAACAGGATCTCACCGCCGACGACGCGCCCCGGCGCGTCGACCAGGCCGATGATGGAAAAGCCGGTCACGGTCTTGCCCGAGCCGGATTCGCCGACCAGCCCCAGCACCTTGCCGCGCGGCACGGTGAAGGAGACGCCGTCGACGGCCTTCACCACGCCGGCGCGGGTGAAGAAATGCGTCTGCAGGTTCCGCACCTCGAGCGTCGGCGCGGCGGGGGTCGGGCTGGCGGGGATGCTGGCGACGGTCATGCCTACTTCTTCAATCGGGGGTTCAGCACGTCGCGGAGCTGGTCGCCGACGAGGTTGATCGAGACGATGGTGATCAGCAGCGCGATACCGGGATAGAAGCTGATCCAGTACTTGCCGCTCAGCATGTATTCGTAGCCATTGGCGATCAGCAGGCCGAGCGAAGGCTCGGTGATCGGCACGCCGAGGCCGAGGAAGGACAGCGTCGCTTCCAGCGCGATGGCGCGCGCCACCTGCATGGTACCGACGACGATCAGCGGCGGCAGGCAGTTCGGCAGCAGATGCCCGAACAGGATGCGCCGCGTCGGCAGCGCCAGGCATTGCGCCGCCTCGATATATTCGCGCCGGCGCTCGACCAGCGCGGTGCCGCGCACGGTGCGGGCATAATAGGCCCATTCGACGATGACCAGCGCGATGACGACGTTCATCACGCTCTTGCCGAGGAAGGCGAGGATCATCAGCGCGGCGAGGATGGCCGGGAAGGAGAGCTGCAGGTCGACCAGGCGCATGATGGCGCTGTCGGTCTTGCCGCCGGCATAGGCCGCCAGCAGCCCGAGCGAGGCGCCGACCAGGCAGGCGATCAGCGCCGAGCCTGCGCCGACGGTGAGCGAGATGCGCAGCCCGTACAGGATGCCCGACAGCATGTCGCGGCCCTGATCGTCGGTGCCGAGCCAATAGGTGAAGCCGCCGCCGCCGACCGTCCCTGGCTCCATCCGGCCATCCATGATGTCGAGCTGCGCGAGATCATAGGGGTTCTGCGGCGAGATCCAGGGCGCGAAGATCGCCAGCAGCGCGATCACCACGAAGACGATCAGGCCACCGAGCGCGATCTTGGATTCCGCGAATTCCGAGAGGAAACGCCGGAACGGCGTCTCGACCCGGGGCGGCGCGGCGGGAAGCGTAGCGCTGCTCATCACTTGTTCTCCAGCCGCACCCGTGGGTCCAGCACCGAGTAAGTGAGGTCCACGACCAGGTTGATGGTGATGAACATCAACACGATGATCATCAGGTAGGCGACGATCACCGGCCGGTCGAGCACGTTGATGCTGTCGATGATCAGCTTGCCCATGCCCGGCCAGGCGAAGACGCTCTCCGTCACCACCGAGAAGGCGATGGTGGAGCCGAGCTCCAGCCCGACCACGGTAACGACCGGGATCAGGATGTTCTTGAAGACATGCACGAAGGTGACACGCGCGGAGCTCAGCCCCTTGGCACGGGCGAACTTCACGTAGTCCATCAGCATGGTCTCGCGCACGCCGGCGCGGGTGAGGCGGATCACCAGGCTGATCTTGAACAAAGCGAGGTTCATCGCCGGCATGATCATGTGGGTGAGGCCGTCCCGCGTCAGGAAGCTCCAGCGCATGCCGAGGATCGACACCGTCTCGCCGCGCCCGGTCGAGGGCAGCCAGCCGAGTTGCACCGCGAAGACCATGATCAGCATCAGCCCGACCCAAAAGGTCGGCAGCGAGAAGCCCAGGATGCTGCCCGCCATGATGCCCTGGCTGACCGGCGATTTCGGCCGCAGCCCGGCATAGAGGCCGAGCGGCAGGCCGATCAGCAACGCGATGAACATGGCCCCGAAAGCGAGTTCGAGCGTCGCCGGCATGCGCTGCAGGATCAGCTGCAGGGCCGGTTCGTTGAAGACGAAGCTGCGGCCGAGGTCGCCGCGCAGCGCATTGCCCAGGAACACCAGGTATTGCAGCCAGAGCGGCTTATCCAGCCCAAGGGCCACGATCGCCCGCTCCCGCTCCATCTGGTCGGCATCGGGGCTGATCAGGATCTCGACCGGGTCGCCGATGGCGAAGACGCCGATGAACACGATCAGCGACATCACCAGCACGACGCCGAGCGCCTGAATCAGGCGCCGCATGAGATAGACGGTCAAGACCTCACTCCTTCACCACGTCGCGGCGGATTTCACCGCGCCGCGGCGGGGCGCGCGTCCTGCGCCAGGGTCAATTCATCGACGCGCGGCGTGTAGACGATACCACGGCGCGTTGCCCAGATGTTTGTCTGGATGTGCAGCGGGATCACGCCGACATCCTCGGCCGCGATACGCTGCGCCTGGATCACCAGCTGCTCGCGCTTCGCTTCGTCGAGCTCGGTGAGCGATTGATCCAGCAGGCTGTCGACCTGCGGGTTGGAATAGCGGCCGCGGTTGGAGGAACCCCAGCCGCGATCCCGGCTCACCGTCGCCAGGATATTGCGCAGCGGGTGCGAACCGTCCGGATTGCTGCCCCAGCCGATCACATGGGCGGAGGTGTCGCCACGGCCGGCGCGGGCCACGAAGGTGGTCCAGGGCTGGGCGTCGACCGCGGTGCGGACGCCGATCCGGGTCCACATCTGGCCGACCGCCTGGGCGATGCGGGCATCGTTGATGTAGCGGTCGTTCGGGCTGTGCAGGGTGATGCGGAAACCCTGCGGATAGCCGGCCTCGGCCAGCAGGCGGCGGGCGCCATCCGCGTCGAAGGCGGGCGGCGGCAGGTTCGGCACATGACCGAAAGTGCCTTCCGGCAGGAATTGCGAGGCCGGGACGGCAGCGCCTTCCATGATGCGGTCGACGATGGCGCGGCGGTCGATCGCCATCGACAGCGCCCGGCGCACCCGGACGTCCTGCAACGGGTTGCGGCCCAGCGGCTGGCCGTTGTTGTCGGTGATGAAAGGCGAATTCTCGTTCGCCTGGCGCATGTGGTCGAGGCCGATGAAGATCAGCCGCAGGCCGACCGTCTCCGCGATCGAGACGCGCTGGTCCTGGCGCAGCTTGGTCAGGTCGCTGGTCGGCACCTGGTCGATCAGGTCGACATCGCCCGCCAGCAGGGCCGCGGTGCGGGCCGCGTCATTGGTGACCATGCGGTAGTTCACGCGGGCATAGGCCGGGCGCTCACCCCAATAGGAATCGTTGCGCTCGAACTCGATACGGTCGCCCATCCGGTGGGAAGCCACGCGCCAGGGCCCGGTGCCGATCGCGGCGCGGCCGGCGTTGAAATCCTCGGTCGTCGCACGTTCGGCGACCTGGCGGCTGATGATACGCACATTGGTCATGTCGAGCGGCAGCAGCGGATAGGGGCCGGCCGTGTGGAAGCGGACGGTCAGCGGATCGACGATCTCGATACGCTGGATCGGCCGCGAATAGGCGGCGAAGGAGGACGGGCTGTTCGGCACGTTCGGCAGGCGGCCCAGCGTGAAAGCCACATCCTCCGCCGTGAACGGGGTGCCGTTCTGGAAGACCACATTCGGGCGCAGCTTGAATTCCCACACCGTGGGTTCCACCACGCGCCATTCGGTGGCCAGCCCCGGGACCTGGCGCGAACGCGCATCGACGTTGACCAGCCGGTCGAAGATCATGTCCGCCGCCGCGTTGTTCGGCGACAACTGGTGATAATGCGGATCGAGGGAGGTGACCGGGGCGCCGACGGCGATGGTGAGTGTCTGCGCCTGCGCCACGCCCACGGCAAAAACGCCGAAGGCAGCGGCAAGCGCCACTTTCTGCAACGATTTCATCAATGCCCCCAGAACCTTCCCTAAGGGTCTCTTGTAGCAGCGCGATCACGCTCCCGCTAGAGTGGCGTGATGCCTTGCGACCGATCTAGGCCATTGTTTTCGTGGGCACTTCGCCCCTTCGGTGACACCGGAACGGGAACTGATCTAGTTTCCGCTCGTCTATACAGCCCGGAGAAAGATTGGATGCGTAAGACCACACGCCGCGCCCTGGTCGCAGCGCTGGCCCTGCTGCCCCTGGCGGCACCCGCCGCAGCGCAGAACCTGACCATCGGCATCGGCGGCGCGGTGACCTCGCTCGATCCGCATTTCTACAATGCCGCCCCGAACAACAGCCTCTCGATGCATATCTTCGACCGGCTGATCGAACGGGACGCGCGCGCGCAGCTCTATCCGGGCCTGGCCACGGAGTGGCGCGCGGTCGAGCCGACCGTGTGGGAATTCAAGCTGCGTCCGGGCGTCAAATGGCACGATGGCCGCGACTTCACCGCCGATGATGTCGCCTTCACCATCGAACGCACCCCGAACGTGCCGAACAGCCCGGGCGGCTTCGGCGGCTTCGTGCGATCGATCCGGCGCGTCGAGATCGTCGATCCGCTGACCATCCGCTTCCACACCGCCGCCCCCGCGCCGCTGCTGCCGACCGAGCTCGCCTCCGTCGCCGTCATCTCCCGCCACGCCGCCGGCAACGCGACGACCGAGGATTTCAACGCCGGCCGTGCCGCGATCGGCACCGGCCCTTATCGCCTGGTCTCCTATGTCAATGGCGACCGCACTGAACTCGCGCGCAATGACGGCTACTGGGGCGGGCCGCAGCCCTGGGCCCGCGTCTCCTACCGCTTCATGGCCAATGACGGTGCCCGCAGCGCGGCACTGCTGTCAGGCGATGTCGACGTCATCGACCAGGTGCCGTCGACCGACCTGCCGCGCCTCGCCCGTGACAGCCGCATCACGCTGAGCCGCATCCAGGGCCTGCGCCTGATCTACCTGCAGGCCGATTTCTCGCATCCGGCCAATGCCCCCTTCGTCACCGACAACAACGGCCAGCCGCTTACGCGCAACCCCTTCCTGGATGTGCGCGTGCGCCGGGCCCTGTCGGCCGCCATCAACCGCGAAGCGCTGGCCGAGCGCGTCATGGAAGGCACCGCGGCGCCGACCGGGCAATGGCTGCCGGAGGGTACCTTCGGCTATAATCCGCAGGTCCCGCCGCCGCGCTTCGACCCCGAAGGCGCCCGCCGCCTGCTGGCCGAGGCCGGCTTCCCGCAGGGCTTCCGCATGACCCTGCACAGCCCGAACGACCGCTACCCGAACGATGCCAAGACCGCGCAGGCCGTGGCCCAGATGTGGACCCGCATCGGCGTGCAGACCCAGGTGGACGCGCTGCCCTGGGCAGCCTTCGCGCAGCGCTCGAACCGGCAGGAGTTCGGCATGCGCCTGACCGGCTGGGGCAGCGTGACCGGCGAGGCGAGCTATCTGCTGGTCAACATCCTCGGCACCTTCAGCCGGGAGGCGCGGACGGGCGCATCGAACAGCGGCCGCTACTCCAACCCCGAGCTCGACGCGCTGACCGCGCGCGCGGCGTCCACGCTGGACGACAATGAACGCGCCGCGCTGCTGCGCCAGGGCGTGCAGATGGCGATGGACGATGTCGGCCTGATCCCGCTGTTCCAGCTGGTGAACATCTGGGCGCACCGCCGGACCATCACCTTCGATCCGCGCATGGACGAGCGGACGCTGGCGATGAGCGCCAGGCCCGCGAATTAAAGGGCCTCAAACGCCGGCGCGCGCATCCGCGCGCTTGGCTTCCGCGCTGTCAGGTTTGCGCCGGCGGCGGCTGATGGTCGGGCGCGGGGCCGCATTCGCGGCCCCGGGGCATCGCTGCGCTCGCCCCGCGGGAATCGGTGGCGGCCTGCGGTCGCGGGGTCGCGGGGTCGCGGATCGCGGTGGCATGGGGTGGGTGGTGGGAAATCCTGGAAAACCGTGATGGGGACCTTCTAGGCTCGGCAGTTCCACCTTGCCGGGGACCCGAAGGATGCGCATCACCTCACGCCGCGCTTTGCTCGCGGCGCTCGCCCTGTTGCCGCTCGCCGCGCCGGCCGGGGCCCAGACCCTGACGATGGGGGTGGGTGGCGCCTTCACCTCCCTCGATCCGCATTTCTACAATGCGGCGCCGAACAGCAGCCTCGCCGCGCATATCTTCGACCGGCTGGTGGAACGCGATCCCCGCGCCCGCCTCAGGCCCGGCCTCGCCACCGAATGGCGGGCGGTCGAGCCGACCATCTGGGAATTTAAGCTGCGTCCGGGCGTGAAATGGCATGACGGCCGGGACTTCACCGCCGACGATGTCGCCTTCAGCATCCAGCGCGTGCCGAATGTCGCGAACAGCCCCGGCAGCTTCGGCGGCTTCGTGCGGGCGATCGCCCGGGTCGAGATCGTGGATCCGCTAACCATCCGCTTCCATACCGCGGCGCCGCATCCGCTGCTGCCGACCGAACTCGCCTCGGTGTTCATCATCGCCCGCCACGCGGCGGCCAGCGGGCTGACCGAGGACTTCAATGCCGGCCGCGCCGCCATCGGCACCGGCCCCTATCGCCTGATCTCCTATGCCAGCGGCGACCGCACCGAGCTGGCGCGCAACGATGCCTATTGGGCCGGCCCGCAGCCCTGGGCGCGCGTCTCCTACCGCTTCCTCGGCAATGACGGCGCCCGCAGCGCGGCGCTGCTGTCAGGCGATGTCGATGTCATCGACCAGGTGCCGTCCGGCGACATTCCGCGCCTCCGCCGCGACAGCCGCATCGGCATCGCGGAGATGCAGGGCCTGCGCATGATCTACCTCTCGCCCGACCGCTCGCGCCGCGAGGCGCCGCCGGGCATCACCGACAACAACGGCCGGCCGCTCGCCGCCAACCCCTTCAACGATCTGCGCATCCGCCGCGCCTTGTCGATGGCGATCGACCGGGAGGCGCTGGCGGAGCGCGTGATGGAAGGCACCGCCCGCCCCTCCGGCCAATGGCTGCCGGAAGGCGCCTTCGGCTACAATCCGGAGGTGACGCCGCCCCGCTTCGACCCCGATGGCGCGCGCCGCCTGCTGGCCGAGGCCGGCTTCCCGCAAGGCTTCCGCATGGTGCTGAGCTCCCCCAACGACCGCTATCCCAACGACGCCAAGACCGCGCAGGCGGTGGCGCAGATGTGGACGCGGGTCGGGGTCCGGACCGAAGTGGATGCGTCGCCCTGGGCCAGCTTCTCCGCCCGCGCCAACCGGCAGGAATTCGCCATGCGCCTGACCGGCTGGGGCAGTTCCACCGGCGAGGCCAGCTATGCGCTGGTGAACATCATGGGGACCTACGACCGCGATCGCCGCACCGGCGCGTCGAACAGCGGGCGCTATGCCAATCCGGAACTCGATGCCCTGACCGCCCGCGCCGTCACCATCATCGATGACGAGGAGCGGGAGCTGCTGCTGCGCCAGGCGGTGCGCATGGCGATGGACGATGTCGCCCTGACGCCGCTCTTCCACCTGATCAATGTCTGGGCCCATCGCAACACCATCCGCTTCGAGCCCCGGATGGACGAACGCACCTCCGCGATGAGCGCCAGGCCCATTTGATGTCCTCAAACGCCGGCGCGCGCATTCGCGCGCTTGGCTAACGCGCTGTCAGGGCGCGCTGGCGGCGGCTGATGGTCGGGCGCGGGGCCGCATTCGCGGCCCCGGAGCATCGGCTTCGCCTCGCTCCGCAGGAATGGGTGGCGGCCTGCGGCCGCCTGGTTTCGTTCGTCGCCGTCAGTGTTCCTTGCCGACGAAGCGTTCCAGCCAGTGGATCGTGTAGTCGCCGGCCTGGAATTCGGGATCCTCGACGACGCGCTGGTGCAGGGGCAGCGTGGTCTTGATGCCGCCGACCACCATCTCCGCCAGCGCGCGGCGCAGGCGGCCGATCGCCTCGGCGCGGTTCGGGGCGTGCACGATCAGCTTGGCGACCAGGCTGTCGTAATGCGGCGGTACCGTGTAGCCGGCATAGAGCGCGCTATCGACGCGCACGCCGAGCCCGCCCGGCGCGTGATACTGCGTCACCCGGCCCGGATTCGGTGCGAAGGTCTCCGGATCCTCGGCGGTGATGCGGCATTCGATCGCATGGCCGGTGAAGCGGATATCCTTCTGTTCATAGCCGAGCGGCTGGCCGGCGGCGACGCGGATCTGTTCCTTCACCAGGTCGATGCCGCAGACCATCTCCGTCACCGGATGCTCCACCTGCAGGCGGGTATTCATCTCGATGAAGGCGAACTGGTCGTCCTGCCACAGGAACTCCAGCGTGCCGGCATTGCGGTAGCCGAGCTTGCGCAGGCCGTCGGTGACCGTGGCCCCCAGCGCATCGCGCGCCGCGGCGTCGAGCACGGGGCTGCCCGCCTCCTCCACCAGCTTCTGGTGGCGGCGCTGCAGGGAACAGTCGCGTTCGCCGAAATGCACGACGTTGCCGTGATTGTCGGCCAGCACCTGCAATTCGATATGCCGCGGCCGATCGAGGTACTTCTCCAGGTAGACGGCGTCGTCGCCGAAGGCGGCCTTGGCCTCGGTGCGGGCAACGCGCCAGGCCTCCTCCAGCTCATCCTCGGAATGGGCGACCTTCATGCCGCGCCCGCCGCCGCCGGCCGCGGCCTTGATCAGCACCGGGTACTTCACGATCTCGGCGACCGCGCGCGCTTCCTCGAGGGTCGCCAGTGCGCCGTCCGAGCCCGGCACCAGCGGCACGCCAAGCGAACGCATCGCGGTCTTGGCCGCGATCTTGTCGCCCATCATGCGGATATGGTCGGCGGTCGGTCCGATGAAGGTCAGGCCATGCGCCTCCACCATTTCGGCGAAGCGGGCATTCTCCGACAGGAAGCCGTAGCCGGGATGGATCGCCTCCGCCCCGGTGATGGTGGCGGCCGAGAGGATGGCGGCGACGTTCAGGTAGCTGTCCCGCGCGGCCGGCGGGCCGATGCAGACGCTTTCATCCGCCAGGCGCACATGCATCGCCGTCGCGTCGGCGGTCGAATGCACGGCGACGGTGCGGATGCCCATCTCCTGGCAGGCACGATGCACCCGCAGCGCGATCTCGCCCCGGTTCGCGATCAGGATCTTGCTGAACATCGGGCTATTCAATGATGAGCAGGGCTTCGCCGAATTCGACGGGCGTCCCGGTCTCGATCAGGATGCGGGTGACGGTGCCCGCGCGCGGCGCCCGGATCTGGTTGAAGGTCTTCATCGCCTCGATCAGCAGCAGGGTCTGGCCCTGGGCGACCTTGGCACCGATCTGGATGAAGGGCGCGGCCCCCGGCTCCGGCGCCAGATAGGCGACGCCGACCATCGGGCTGGTGATGGCGCCCGGATGGTTCGCGGCTTCGGCTTCCGCCACCGGGGCGGCCGGCGTGGCGGCCAGCGGCGCGGCCACCGGGGCCGCGGCCGCCTGCACCACCACCTGCGGCGGGGCGGTGACGGTCCGCGCCACCCGCAGCCGGCTGTCCTTCTCCACCAGCTCGATCTCGGAAAGATCGGTCTCCCGGAGGATGTTCGCCAGCTCCCGGATCGCCTTGGGGTCGAACTGGATTCCGCCTGCCATTATTCGTCGTCCTGCGCCAACAGCCCCGCCATGGCCCGGATCGCGAGGGCGTAGCCCTCGACCCCCAGCCCGGCGATCACGCCGGTGGCTGCCTTGGAGACGTAGCTGTGCTGCCGGAATTCCTCCCGGCGATGAATGTTGGTGATATGGACCTCGATCACTGGCAGCTCGACCGCCAGCAGCGCGTCGAGCAGGGCGATCGAAGTGGTCGTGTAGCCGGCCGGGTTGATGATGATCCCATGCGCGCGGCCACGGCATTCCTGCACCCAGGTCACCAGCTCGCCCTCGCTGTTGGTCTGGCGGAAATCGATCGCCAGGCCGAACTGGTCGGCCGCCTCCCCGCACAGCGTCTCCACGTCGTCGAGCGTCGTGCTGCCATAGATATGCGGCTGCCGCGTGCCGAGCAGGTTGAGGTTCGGGCCGTTGAGGATGGCGACGAGCGGGGGCGTCAAGGGCGGAGTCCCGGGTGTTTGAGGGTCGGCGACGGGCTAGCACGGGGGGTTTCCAGGGGGCAAGCGATGCCTCGCGCCCGGCATGCCTGCCCCGGCCTCCGGCGCCTTGCCCGGCGCGGCCCGGGCCGCCATGTTGCGCGCCATGGCAGAGACCATCCAGATCGCGATCAATGGCGAGCCCCGCTCGGTCGGCACCGGTGCCACCGTGGCCCTGCTGCTCGCCGAGCTTGGGCTCGACATCCGCAAGGTGGCGGTGGAACGGAACGAGGAAATCGTGCCGCGCTCCACCTATGCCGCGCAGGCGCTGGCAGCCGGCGACCGGCTGGAGATCGTGCACTTCATCGGGGGCGGGTGACTATTCATGGACGGGATGCAGAACAGCACGGATGACACCTGGGAAGTGGCCGGACGCCGCTTCCGGTCCCGGCTGATCGTCGGCACCGGGCGGTACAAGGACCTGGAAGAGACGGCCGCGGCCATCAAGGCGTCCGGCACCGAGATCGTGACGGTGGCGGTCCGGCGGGTGAACCTGTCCGATCCCAAGGCACCGATGCTGCAGGATTACGTCAGCCCGAAGGACTATACCTACCTGCCGAACACCGCCGGCTGCCACACCGCGGGCGAAGCGGTGCGGACGCTCCGCCTGGCGCGGGAAGCCGGCGGCTGGAACCTGGTCAAGCTCGAGGTGCTGGGCCCGCCGCCCTTCCTCTATCCCGACATGCCGGGCACCTTCGAAGCGGCCGAGGCCCTGATCAAGGACGGGTTCGAGGTGATGGTCTATTGCGCCGACGACCCCTTGGCCGCCAAGCGGCTGGAGGAGATGGGCTGCGTCGCGGTCATGCCGCTCGGCGCCCCGATCGGCTCCGGCCTCGGCGTGGTGAACCCCTATATGATCGGCAACATCATCGAGCATGCGAAGGTGCCGGTGCTGGTCGATGCCGGCGTCGGCACCGCATCCGATGCCGCCTATGCGATGGAGCTCGGCTGCGATGCGGTGCTGCTGAATAGCGCCATCGCCCATGCCCGCAACCCGGTGGTGATGGCCCGCGCCATGAAGGCCGCGGTGGAAGCCGGGCGGCTTGCGCATCTGGCCGGGCGGATGCCGCGGCGCACCACCGCCGACCCGTCCTCCCCGCTGGCGGGGTTGATCCGCTGACCGCTTAGGGGCGGGGCGCGGGCTTGCCCCGCCCTTGCGCAGCAGGCCGCCAGGATCGCGCCGGCTGCCTGCGCGGCGCGCAATCCCTGCCGGGAAGGCCATGTTTTTCCTCACATGGCGCGACAAAGGCGTAAGCCCGGGCCTAGGATGCCGCGCGCGTGAGCGGGGTGCGGGCGGCGCGGAGTGACGGGTTGCATGACGGTGGATGGACTGGCCAGGACAATGGCGGCGCAGGATGGGGTGGGCCGATCCGCCAAGCTCTCGCTGCGCGGGCTGGCCAAGCGCTACGGATCGGTGGCCGCGCTGCAGCCGATGGATCTCGACGTCGCCTCGGGCGAATTCCTGACCGTGCTGGGGCCGTCGGGCTCGGGCAAGACGACCATGCTGCAACTCGTCGCCGGGCTGGTGGAGCCGAGCGCGGGGTCGCTGCATATCGATGGGCAGGACATGACCCACAGGCCGGCGCACCAGCGCAGCATCGGGGTGGTGTTCCAGAACTACGCGCTGTTCCCCCACATGACGGTCTGGGAGAATGCCTCCTTCCCGCTCGAGATGCGGGGCGTGCCGCGCGCCGAACTCCGGAAGCAGGTCGCGGCCGCGCTGGAGATGGTCGGCCTCGCGGCGATGCGCGACCGCTTTCCGGCCGAGCTGTCCGGCGGGCAGCAGCAGCGCGTGGCGCTTGCCCGCTGCTTCGTCTACCAGCCGGCGCTGATCCTGATGGACGAGCCGCTCGGCGCGCTCGACCGCAAGCTGCGCGAGGCGATGCAGATCGAGATCAAGCGCCTGCACCGCGACACCGGCGCCACCATCGTCTTCGTCACGCATGACCAGGAGGAGGCGCTGGCGCTCTCCGACCGCATCTGCCTGATGAACAACGGGCGCATCGAGCAGCTCGGCCCGCCGCGGGAGATCTACGAGCAGCCGGCCAACCTCTTCGCCGCGGATTTCATCGGGCTGTCGAACGTGCTGCGCGGGCGGGTGACGGCGGCGGGGCTGCAGACGGCGGACGGCATCGTCCCATGCCACGCGGCGACCACGGCGGTGAGCGGCGAGGCGGCGCTGGTGGTGCGGCCCGAGCATGTCAGGCTGGTGCCCGATGGCGTGCTGCGCGGGCGGCTGACGGAATCGATCTATGCCGGCTCCGAGTTCCGGCTGGTGGTCACGCTCGCATCCGGCGCCACCCTGGTGGCGCGGCTGCCACCCGGACCGCGGCTGCCCGCCATCG
>DASYDR010000151.1:0-7066 GCA_036499545.1 Roseomonas sp.
CCAGATGGGTGTTGATCCGGGCGATCAGTTCGGGGGCGAGATGGGTCAGCTCCATGGCGATCGGGCCGGAGCAGGCGAGCACCAGGGTGCCGGCGGAAAGCCGCTTCGGCGCGCTGATCGCGGCCAGGGCAGGGCCGACCACCGCCGGCCAATCGGCCATCAGCTGGGCGCCGGCCGGGCTGCGGCGCCGGAAGGCCGGGCGGGTGAGGCGCGGCAAAATCGCGCCGAGGGGGCGCGGGCCGCCGAAGAATCGGTCATCATCCGTGGTCATGCCGCCCGCCAACCTCCTCCTCGCCTGGTATGACCGCCATCGCCGCACCCTGCCGTGGCGGGGTGAACGCGATCCATACCGCGTCTGGCTATCCGAGGTCATGCTGCAGCAGACGACCGTCGCGGCGGTGACGCCCCGCTATGCCCGCTTCCTGGCGCGTTTTCCCGATATCGCCGCCCTGGCCGCGGCCCCGTGGGACGCGCTGGCCGAGGAATGGGCCGGGCTCGGCTATTATGCCCGGGCGCGCAACCTGCACGCGGCGGCCCGGGCGGTGGTCGCGGCAGGGGGATTCCCGCGCGATGCGGCGGGGCTGGCCGCCCTGCCAGGGATCGGCGCCTATACCGCCGCGGCGGTGGCCGCGATCGCCTTCGGCGAACCGGTGGTGCCCGTCGATGGCAATGTGGAACGGGTGGCCGCCCGGCTCTTCGCCGAAACGGCGCCGCTGCCAGGGGCCAAGCGGCGGCTGGCGGCGCTGGCGGCGGGCTTCATGGACCAGGCCGCCGCCCGCGCCCGGCCATCGGACTTCGCCCAGGCGCTGTTCGACCTGGGCGCCACCATCTGCACGCCGCGGCGGCCGGCCTGCGCGCTTTGCCCCTGGAGCGGGCATTGCGCCGCCGCCGCCCAGGGCATCCAGGACAGCCTGCCGGCCAAGGCGCCGAAGAAGGTGCGGCCGATCCGCCATGGCGTGCATTTCCTGCTGTGGGATCCGGCCGGGCGCATGCTGCTGCGCCGCCGGCCGCCGGAAGGGCTGCTCGGCGGCATGCTGGAAGTGCCCGGCACGCCCTGGCGGGAGGAGGTCTGGACCTTGGCGGAGTCACTGCCTTTCGCGCCGGTCATCGCCCCCTGGCGCGCCGCCAGCGGTGAGGCGCGGCACGGTTTCACGCATTTCGAGCTGCGCATGCGCCTGATGCTGGCCGAGGTCCCGCGCCTGCCGGAGCGGGCGGGGTTCGAGGTGCATCGGCCCGGCGTCGCCCTGGCGACGGCGATGCGCCGGCTGCTGGCGCTTGCCCCGGCCCGCCCCGCCATGCGACAGGCGGGGTGAGTTTCAAGTGAAACATCCGATTCAGACCTTCGGGCCATGCGGCCCTACGGTCACCGGATGCTCGTTCTTCCAACCAAGGAGCCGCAGCATGGCCCTCGCTTCGACCGCCCCGCGCCAGGGGCTGCGCTTCGCCGGCCTGGTCCTGCTCGGCTCCGCCGTGCTCGCCGCCTCGGCGCAGATCGCGGTGCCGTTCTGGCCGGTGCCGGCCACCATGCAGAGCCTGGCGGTGCTGCTGCTCGGCGCCTTCGGCGGCGCGCGCTTCGCCACCGCCTCCGTCCTGCTCTACCTCGCCGAAGGGGCGATCGGCCTGCCGGTCTTCGCCGCCGGTGCCGGCGGCCTCGCCGCGCTGGCCGGCCCGACCGGCGGCTATCTGATCGGCTTCCTGCCGGCGGCCTGGATCGCCGGCCAGGCGCGCGGCGGCTGGCTGCGGAGCGGCGCGATGCTGCTGGCTGCCCATCTGGCGCTGTTCGTGCCCGGCCTGGTCTGGCTGGCGGGCTTCGTCGGCCTGGAGCGCGCGCTGATGGCGGGCTTCGTGCTGTTCATCCCCGGTACGGTGGTGAAGACGGCGCTGGCGCTCGCCGCGCTGCGCGCCGCCCCGGCTGCCTGGCGAAACTGACGCCGCCCTGGATGCGTTTTCCCGTGGCGCGCCACGCCGGGTGTCGCGGGGACAGCGTGCCATGACGGCCCGTGACGGGATGGACACCACGTTTGACGCCACCGCGCTACCCGTTGCTCGCCGCCAAGCTGCGCATCACCGCGCATGTGCTGGGCTGCGCCAGCGGCAAGGCGCTGGTGGCGAAGTTCCACGCGGCGAACCCGGCCACCAGCTGCGAGGTGCAGCGCCTCTATAAGTGGATCCAGGGCCGGGCCCTGCCGCGCCGCGCGCAATTCTATGCCGACTGGGCGCAGGTGATCGGCTCCCCGCGCTCCGGCGCCTGGATGGAAGGCTGCACGCTCGAGGCCTTTATCACCGAGATGCAGGCGCTGCACGGTGCCGATGCCGCGCATCTGGAAAGCCTGGCGCGGGCGGATGCGGCGCCGCCGGGCCAGGGCCCGGCCCCGGCCGGGCCCGATGGGCTGGCGCATCTGCAAGGGGTCTATGCCTGCTATTCGCTCGCCTGGTCGCCCTTCTTCCGCGGCCAGGTGATCCGCGGCACCTTGCGGCTGGCGGCGCGGCCGAACCGGCCGGGGCTGGTCGCCACCTATTCCGAGGCGCTGGGCGGCGCCATTGTCGAGATGCCGGGCGAGGTGGTCGCGACCTATCGCGCCATCCATGTCCTGGTGCGCGATCCGGGCAGCGGGCTGCCGATCTTCTTCAGCCTGGTGGCACCGGGGCCGCCGGCGGTGGTGCTGTGCGGCAGCATGTCGGGCGTCGCCTTCGTCGCGCATGAGACGCTGTGCTCGGCCGGCCGCGTCATCGCGATACGGCTGGGCGCTGAGGCGAAGCCCGAAGCCTCCAACGCCTATCTGCCGGAAGAGCCGGGCCGCATCGCCGCCGATCTGCGCGCCCTCGGTATCGGCTTCGCGCGGCCGGAGCGCGAGGCGGACGAGGCGCTGCGCGGCTTCCTGGCGGGCAATGACGCGGCCAGCGGGTTGAACCAGGTCTCGCTCGGCAATCTGCTGGCGCTGTCCGACCTGTTCGACCTGCGCCAGATGCTGGGCGGCGTGCCGCCGCCGCGGCCCCTGCGCGTGGTGGCCTGATTACGCCGCCGCGCCCGCGATCTCGGTACGGAATTCATCGATGACGCGCAGCCGCCCATCATGGCCGAGCACATGCCAGAACGCCCAGCCATTGCAGGAAGGCGCGTCCTGCACCGCGGCGCCCACCTTGTGGATGGAGCCGGTGGCGGTGCCGCAGCGGAGCGTGCCGTCGGCGCCGACCACCGCCTCATAGCGCCGCGCGCGGTCGTAGAGCCGGGATCCGGCGGGCACCAGGCCGCGCTCGACCAGCACACCGAAGGGAATGCGCGGCTGTTCGCGCTTGGAGGGCAGGGTGGCCGCCGCATCCTCCCCGATCGGCTCGATCGCGGCCAGGCGCTTCTTCGCGGCCTCGGCATAGGCCGGCTCCCGCTCGATGCCGATGAAGCGGCGGCCGAGCCGCTTGGCGACGGCGGCGGTGGTGCCGGAGCCGAGGAAGGGATCGAGCACCACCTCCCCCGGCGCGGTGCAGGCCAGCAGGACGCGGTGCAGCAGCGCTTCCGGCTTCTGCGTCGGGTGGACCTTGGCGCCCGCCCCGTCGCGCAGCCGTTCGGCGCCGGTGCAGAGCGGGATGAACCAGTCGCTGCGCATCTGCAGGTCTTCGTTCAGCGCCTTCATGGCGGCGTAGTTGAAGCGGTATTTCGATTCCGGGCCGCGCGCCGCCCAGATCAGCGTCTCATGCGCGTTGGTGAAGCGCCGGCCGCGGAAATTCGGCATCGGGTTCGCCTTGCGCCAGATCACGTCGTTCAGGATCCAGAAGCCGAGATCCTGCACCGCGGTGCCGAGGCGGAAGACGTTATGATAGGCGCCGATCACCCAGAGCGTGCCGTCCTTGCGCAGCACCCGCCGCGCCTCGGTCAGCCATTCGCGGGTGAAGGCGTCGTAGGCGGCGAAATTGTCGAAGCGATCCCAGGCATCGTCGACCGCATCGACGATGCTGTCATCCGGGCGCCGCAACTCGCCGCGGAGCTGCAGGTTGTAGGGCGGGTCGGCGAAGATCGCGTGCACGGAGGCCGGCGGCAGGCTGCGCAGCATCTCGATGCAGTCGCCGACCATGATCTGGTCGAGCGGCAAGTCCAGCCCGGTCCCCAAAGCCTCTGCCCCTTCGGCCCGCAGGGGCCACGCAAACCATTAGAATCGCAGGCGCGACTCGCCGTCAAGCGAAGTGGAGGACCGCCTGGTCCACCGGCGCGAAACCGCGGCGGTGATGCGGGGAAGGGCCGTGTTCCGCGAGCGCGGCGCGGTGCGCGGCGGTCGGGTAGCCGACATGCTGCGCGAAGCCATAGGCCGGCCAGCGCAGATGCAGCCGGCGCATCGCCCGGTCCCGCGTCACCTTGGCCAGGATGGAGGCGGCGGCGATCGAGAAGCATTCGGCATCGCCGCCGATCACGCATTGGGTGGCGCAGGGCAGGGCCGGCGCGCGGTTGCCGTCGACCAGTGCCAGGTCGGGCGCTTCCCTGAGCCGCAGCACCGCCCGGCGCATGGCGAGATGGGTCGCGGCCAGGATGTTGATGCGCCCGATTTCCGCGCTGCTCGCCGCGGCGATGGCGAAGTCGAGCAGCCCGGCCAGCGCCGCGTCCCTGAGTGCCGCGAAGGCGGCATCGCGGGCCGCGGGCGAAAGGCGCTTGCTGTCGTCGAGCAGCTTCGCCAGTGCCGCGCGCGGCTTCTTCCGGAACACGACGGCGGCGGCGAGCACCGGCCCGGCGAGCGGCCCGCGGCCGGCTTCGTCGATGCCGGCGACGCGGCCGCCATGATGGTGTTCCAGGCGATAGTCAGGCACGCAAGCATCCCCCGGCCGCCGATTCGACCAGCATAGTATGCCCCTCATTCGCCGGGCGGGGCACATCCGTGCCCCTTGGCTCGCCGGACTGCCGGCGGCACCCATTCGGGTGCCCGGCACGCGCGCAGTACGCGCGCCGTTCGAGCGTCCGAGGGCCGGAGGTTTGAACCGGCGGCTCCGCCGACAGGGTCAGAACAGCGCGAGTTGCGCCTGCGGCTTCGCCACCGGCTCCGGCACCTTGAACTGCGAGCAGTCGAGCCCGGCCCAGCCGATGACGCCGGAGACCTCGGCGCCGCGCCGCGCGGAGCCGAGCCCGTAGCGGGTCAGCGCCAGGGTGAAGCGCCTGGCCAGCAGCGCGGCATAAGGGCCGGTGCCGCGCTGGCGGATGCCGAAGCGGCTGTCATAGAGCGCGCCGCCCCGCATCTCCCGCACCAGGGCCAGCACGCGGCCGGCGCGATCGGGCAGATGGTGGTTCAGCCAGGCCTCGAACATCGGCGCGATCTCGAGCGGCAGGCGCAGCGCCACATAGCCCGCATGCAGGGCGCCGTGCTTCGCCGCGGCTTCCAGGATGCGCTCCAGCTCCACATCGTTCAGCGACGGGATCATCGGTGCCGCCAGCACGCCGACCGGCACGCCGGCATCGGCCAGCGCGCGGATCGCGGCGAGCCGCCGCGCCGGCGTCGCGGCGCGGGGTTCCATCGCGCGGGCGAGCTTGGGATCGAGCGTCGTCACCGACAGGCAGACATGCACCAGGTTGCGCTTCGCCAGCCGCGCCAGGATATCGAGGTCGCGCAGCACGCCGGCCGACTTGGTCACGATGGTCACCGGATGGCCGAAGCGCTCCAGCACCTCCAGCACGCGGCGGGTCAGCTGCAGGGTGCGCTCGACCGGCTGGTAGGGATCGGTGTTGGCGCCGAGCGCGACCGGGCGCGCGGTGTAGCCGGGCTTGCGCAGCTCCTTCTCCAGCAGCGTCGCCAGTTCCGGCTTGAACATCAGCCGGGTCTCGAAATCCAGGCCGGGGGAATAGCCGAGATAGGCGTGGGACGGGCGGGCATAGCAATAGACGCAGCCATGCTCGCAGCCGCGATAGGGGTTGATCGAGCGGTCGAAGCCGATATCGGGGCTGTCGTTCCAGGCCATGGCGCTGCGCGACTTCTCGGGCGTCAGCGTGGTCGGCAACGGCGGCAGGTCCGCGAAGGCTTCCTCCAGCGTGCCCCAGCCATCGTCGAAGGCTTCGGTCGCCGCGCGCTCATAGCGGTTGGCGGGGTTGACGACCGCGCCGCGGCCCCGGCGCGCGGCCGGGGGCATCACGCTGCAAGGCGCATCCTGCGCGAAATCCACATCCTGTCCGAGACCAGGGGCGAGGCTGCCGTCCGGCATGGCGGTTCTCCATCCGTTCCTGCCGATAACAATCGCCCGTCAGGCGAAAGTCAAGAACAATAGGGGAACATGTGGCATCGCCGCGTGCAGGCCGCCATCGCCACTCACGCGGCGCGATCACTGGCGGCAGCGGCCGGCAGGGAGGATGCTCGGCCGGATGCAGGCCTCGGAGGGGTTGAGGGTGAGATTGGACGGAGGTGACTGGCGCCGGCTCAGCCGGCTGCCGCTGCTCTCGCCCCGGCAATGGCGCCGTCGGCTGGTGTTCTGGCTGGGCGCCGCGCTGGTCGGGCTGGCCGCGATCGGCTTCGCCGCACTCGCCGATGCCGCGCAGCACCTGTTCCAGCGCGCGGCGGCCGGCGGTCCCTGGCTCGGCTTCCTGCTGGCGCCGGCGGGGCTCGGCCTTTCGGTCTGGCTCACGCGCCGGTTTTTCCCGGGCGCCCAGGGCAGCGGCATACCGCAGGTGATCGCGGCGCTGCGGCTGGAGGAGACGGCGCGCATGGGCCGCGTGCTGTCGCCGCGCATCGCGGCCGGCAAGGTGCTGATGACCTTGCTCGGCCTCGCCTCCGGCGCCTCGATCGGGCGGGAGGGGCCGACGGTGCAGGTCGGCGCTTCCATCATGCATGCGCTGGGCGGGCTGCAGCGGCTGCCGCGGCCGGAGATGGAACGGGCGCTGGTGCTGGCCGGCGGCGCCGCCGGCGTCGCCGCGGCCTTCAACACGCCGCTCGCCGGGCTGGTCTTCGCGATCGAGGAGCTGGCGCATGGCGTGAAGGTGCATGCCGGCAGTTCCACCCTGGCCGCGGTGGTGATCGCCGGCGGCACCGCCATCGCCCTGGTCGGCAACTACGCCTATTTCGGCGCCGGCCCGGCCCAGCTCGCGATCGGGCCGGCCTGGATC
>DASYDR010000152.1:0-12200 GCA_036499545.1 Roseomonas sp.
TCATGATGGACAGCCCGCTGAGCGCGATGGAGATCGCCCGCGATCTCGCCCCTTCGGGCATGGAGATGGTGGTGGCGCCGCTCGGCAGCCCCGAATTCAAGGCCGCGGCCGCGACCGCGGATTATCTGGTGGGCTTCGGCAACAAGGCGATCAACGCGGATTTCTACAAGGATGCGCCGAAGCTGAAGCTGTTCCAGCTGCTCTCCGCCGGCTACGACACGGTCGACATCGAAGCGGCGCGCGGCGCCGGCGTCGCGGTCTGCAACAATGGCGGCGCCAATTCCACGGCGGTGTCCGAACACACGATGCTGCTGATGATGGCGGTCTGCCGCCGCCTGGTCTGGCAGCATGAGAGCGTGGTGACCGGCCGCTGGCGCGGCAACAACCCGGGTTCGGTGAAGCTGTTCGAACTGCGCGACAAGGTGCTCGGCCTGGTCGGCCTCGGCGCCATCGGCAAGAAGGTGGCGCGGCTGGCCAATGCCTTCGGCATGCGGGTGCAGTACTATGATATCCGCCGGGTGTCCGAAGCCGAGGAGGATGCGCTGAGCGTCCGCTTCCGCCTGCTGAACGAGATCCTGCGGACTTCCGACATCGTCTCCCTGCACGTGCCGCTGACGCCGCAGTCGAAGCACATGATCGGCGCCGCCGAGCTCGCCTCTATGAAGCAGACCGCTTTCCTGGTGAACACCTGCCGCGGGCCGGTGATCGACGAGAAGGCGCTGACCGTGGCGCTGGAAGGCGGCACCATCGCGGGCGCCGGCCTCGACGTCTTCGACCAGGAGCCGCCGCCGGCCGACAACCCGCTGTTCAAGCTGCAGAACGTGATCCTGAGCCCGCACTATGCCGGCCCGACCTGGGACAACCAGCAGGCGCGTTTCCGCAATGCCTTCGACAATTGCCAGCGCGTCGCGCGTGGCGATGCGCCGCTCTGGGTGATCCCCGAGCTGCAGTAAGCGCCGGCGCTTAAAGTCCAGCTGCGGCCAAAGGCCGCAGCTGGTTCCTTCGGAGCGAGGCGAAGCCGATGCTCCGGGGCCGCGAATGCGGCCGGCGGCGCTTGAAGGCAATGAAAACCGCCGCCCGCGTTGATGAGCGGTACGCATTACCTTCCCGGCCACACTCCTGGGCGCACCGCGGCGGCCGTCACCAGGCCGTAAGCGGTGATGCCGAGGGCCACGCCGACGAAGTGGCCTTCCAATCCCCAGCCGAGCGGCACGGCCAGCACCCAGCCGAGCCCGGTGGCGAGGCCGATGCGCGACAGCGCGGCCAGGACCGGCCAGCGCATGCGCCCGGCGCCCATCGAAGCGAAATAGAGCGCCATGCCGAGCCCGAAGCCACCGAGCGCTGGGCCGATGATCGCGATCGCGCGGGTGGCGATGGCGGCGACCGCCGCGTCGGTGGTGAAGGCGCCGGCGATCAGCGCCGGCTGCAGGCCGACGAAGGCGCCGACGCTGCCAGCCACGCTCAGCGCGATCAGCGCCCCGGTCCAGGCGGTGCGCCGCGCGGTGACCCAGTCGCCGGCGCCGACGGCGCGGCCGACCAGCGCGGTCAGCGCGGAGCCGATGCCGAAGGCGAGCGGGATCATCAGGAATTCCAGCCGCGCCGAGATGCCGTAGGCCGCGACCGCGGCGGCGCCGTGATGCGCGATCTGCATGGTCACCAGGATGGTGGTGAGGTTGGCGATGGACGCCAGCAGGCAGGCCACCAGCCCGACCGCCAGGATGCGCTTGAACAGCACCCATGCAATCCGTGCGCGCAGATCGGGGGTGAAGCCGGCGCCGCCGCGCAGCACCACCGCCGCCATGACGAAGGATGCGACCCAGAAGACCAGCGCGAAGCCCATGCCGATGCCGGCGAGGCCGAAACCCAGCACTTCCGCGAAGAACCAGGAGGCCGCCGGGATCGCGATCCAGACGCAGGCGATCACCCGCGCCGCCAGCCCGTGCCGGCCGCCACCGCGCAGCACGGAGGCGAGCGTGTTCGACAGCCAGGCCGGCAGCGCCCCGGCGCCGAACAGCCAGATGGCATAGGGGGCGGCGGCTTCCGCCGCCGAAGCGCCGGCGATGGCGCCGAAGACGCCGCGCGGGAAGCCGGCCAGCGCGACCGCGAAGACCAGCGCCGCCATGGCGGCGATCAGCACCGCATGCACCACCAGGGCGGATGCTTCCGCATCGCGCCGGCCGCCGAGCGCGCGCGCGATGGCGGAGACCACGCCGCCGCCCATCGCGCCCGCCGACATCTGCTGCAGCAGCAGCGCGAAGGGCAGCACCACGGCCCAGCCAGCCAGCGCCGCGGTGCCCTGCCGCGCCGCCAGCCAGGTCTCGAACAGCTGCGCGAAGGCCTGCAGCAGCGACTGCACCATGGTCGGCCCCGCGAGCGCGCCGATGCGGCGCAGCAGCTCCGACGGGGCGGGCGCGGCGGTGGCGCTCATGCCGGCGACCTCTCGAGGATCAGGCAGGTTTCGCTGCCATGCGCGACCAGGCGCCCCTCCGCGTCGAAGACCTTGCCTTCGGCCCGGGCGATGCGGCGGCCCATGGTCACCAGCTGCCCTTCGCAGCGCAGCGTCCCGCTCTCCTCCAGCACGGCGCGGACATAGCCGGTGGTCATGTCGATGGTGGTGTAGCCCTGGCCCGGCTGCAGCGCCGAATGCACCGCGCAGCCCATGGCGCTGTCGAGAAGCCCGGCGATCCAGCCGCCATGCACGGTGCCGTGCGGGTTGTAGAAGCGGCGGGACGGCGTGCCGGTGAACACCACCCGGCCATGCTCGACTTCGGTCAGGCGGATCCCGGTGGCCTCGGCGAAGGGGACCGCCGGGCGCTCGCCCGACAGCAGCGCACGCAACTGTTCCAATCCGTCGGGCGGCATGGCTGGCGTTCCCCATCCTGGCCTGCAATCATGATGAGCATAATTTAACCGGTCAAGCGCAGGAGGGGGCCGATGAAGGTGTCCCGTGACGTGGCGGCGGCGAATCGCGAACGCGTATTGCAGGCGGCGGCGCGGTTGTTTCGCGAACGTGGCATCGACGGGGTCGCGCTCACGGATGTGATGCGGGAAGCCGGGCTGACCCATGGCGCTTTCTACGGACAGTTTGCTTCGAAGGAAGCCCTGGCGGCGGAAGCGGCGCGCCATGCGATGGACGTCTCGGCGGCGCGCTGGGGTCGGCAGGGGCCGGTCGACCTGATGAGCTATGTCGGCGCCTATCTTTCGCCCGGGCACCGCGACCGGCCGGACCGGGGCTGCGCTCTGCCGGCGCTGGCGGTGGAAGCGGCGCGGCGTGGCGGCGCGGTCAGGGCCGCGATCGGCGAAGGGGTGGAAGGCAGCGCGGCCCGGCTGGCGGCACGGATGGCGCCGCCCGCGGAGGGGCGCGGCGATGCCGCCCTGGCCACCCTGGCGACCCTGGTCGGGGCGGTCGTCCTGGCCCGCGCGGTGGAGGATCCGGCGCTCTCCGACCGCATCCTCGCCGCCGCCCGCATTGCGATCGGCGAGGCGGAGGCGCGGCGCGCATCCGGTCCCGCGAATGCGCGCGCCGACGCTGGAGACGCCCCATAAATACCTCCTTGCGTCCAGCCGCGCGCGGCGCATCTATGGGGTAATAGAGTCCGCCGGGCGGGCCGGCGCCGGTCTGCGGCGCCGCGGCACGTCCTGGCGGCCTCGTACCATCGAGGAATGCTGGCGCCATGGATGTGATCTTCGACCCGAACCGTCAGACGGCACCCGCCGGTGGTCCCGATCCGGTGAAGGACGGCGACCAGAAGACCTTCATGCAGGACGTGATCGCCGCCAGCCGGGAGGTGCCGGTCCTCGTCGATTTCTGGGCGACCTGGTGCGGTCCCTGCAAGCAGCTTACGCCCGCGCTGGAGAAAGTGGTCCGCGCGTCGGAAGGCCGGGTGCGGCTGGTGAAGATCGACATCGACCAGAACCGTGCCCTGGTGCAGCAGCTGAGCCAGATGGGCCTGCCGCTGCAGTCGGTGCCGACCGTCGTAGCCTTCTGGCAGGGCCAGATCGCCGACCTCTTCCAGGGTGCGCTGCCCGAGGGCGAGGTGAAGAAGTTCATCGAGCAGCTGCTGAAGACGGCCGGCGGCCAGATGCCTTCGGCCGACCTGTTGGCCGAGGCCAAGGCGGCGGCCGAGGAAGGCGATCACCAGGGCGCGCTCGAGCTGTTCGGCGCCCTGGCCCAGGCCGAGCCCGAGAATGCCGATGCGCTGGCCGGCGTCGCCCGCAGCCTGATGCTGCTCGGCGAGGAGGAACAGGCGCTCGCCGTCGTCGAGAACGTGCCGGCCAAGCTGCACGACCATGCCGAGATCGCCTCGGTCCGCGCGGCGCTGGAACTGGCCGCCGAAGGCCGCCTGGCGCGCGAAAAATTCGGCGAGTTCGAGGCGCGGCTCGCCGCCGATCCGGATGACCATCAGGCCCGCATCGACCTCGCGGTGGCACTGAACGCGGCGGATGAGCGGGAGAAGGCGGTGGATGCCCTGCTCGAGGCCTTCAGGCGCGACCGTGCCTGGGGCGAGGAAGCGGCGCGCAAGCAGTTGCTGAAGTTCTTCGAAGCCTGGGGCTTCTCCGACCCGGCTTCGGTCGCCGGCCGCCGCAAGTTGTCGTCGCTGCTGTTCCGCTGAGGGCATCATGCCCGCCTTCCACCCTCGGTTCGAGGCATTGCCGTCGGAGATCGCGGTCTTCCCGCTCCCCGGTGCGCTGCTCCTGCCGGGGGGGAAGCTGCCGCTGAACATCTTCGAACCGCGCTACCTGGCGATGGTCGAGGACAGCCTGGCCAATGGCCGCATGTTCGGGATGATCCAGCCGGACACCGCCGCCCTGGGCCGTGATACCGGGCCCTGCCTCTATCGGGTGGGCTGCCTCGGGCGCCTTTCCTCCTTCAGCGAGACCGAGGATGGGCGGTTCCTGATCACGCTGTCCGGCCTGATCCGCTTCCGGTGCGGGGAGGAACTGGCGATGCGCCAGGGCTACCGGCGGGTACGGCCGGATTATGCGGGCTTCGGCGTGGATCTGGCGCAGTGCGGGCGGCCGTCGGCCGTCGACCGGCCCGCTTTGATCGGCGCTTTGCGGCCCTACTTCCGGACCCGCGGCATCGAGGCGAATTGGGACGCGATGGAACAGACGGCGGATGCGCTGCTGGTGACCACGCTCGCCATGGTGTGCCCGTTCGAAGTGGCGGAAAAGCAGGCGCTGCTGGAAGCGCCGGATTGCGCCAGCCGCGCCGACATGCTGATCGCGCTGCTGCGCATGGCCTCCGCCGGCGGCGCGGCATCGGAAGGGCGGCCGAGTTGAACAATGAGCGTGCGATGACGGGAGGGCCGGATCGGCCGCCCGGCATACGGAGGAGATGGCGATGAGTGGCGAAGCGCCGGTCGCGGTGGATCCGCGGCTGCTGGAGATCCTGGTCTGCCCGCTGACGAAGGGGCCGTTGCGCTATGACCGCGACGCCAATGAGCTGGTGAGCGAGAAGGCCGGCCTGGCCTTCCCGATCCGTGACGGCATCCCGATCATGCTGCCCGACGAGGCGAGGAAGCTGGAGGGCTGAGCATGCCCACGGCCACGGAGATCCGCCTCCGGCGCGTCGAGAAGATCCTGGACGTCACCTTCGACGACGGCAGCCACTTCGCGCTGCCGGCCGAATATCTGCGCGTCGAAAGCCCATCGGCCGAGGTGCAGGGGCATGCGCCCGGGCAGAAGGTGATCCTGGCCGGTCGACGGCATGTCGGCATCCTGCGGCTGGAACCGGTCGGCCATTACGCGGTGCGGATCGCCTTCGACGACCTGCATGATACCGGCATCTATTCCTGGGATTACCTGCACGAACTCGGCCGCGACCAGGCGCGGCTCTGGGCGGCGTATGAAGCGGCGCTGGCCGCGCGCGGCCTGTCGCGCGATCCGCCGGTGCGGATGAAGACGCCAGGGTAAGGTCAGGCCCTCGGCCAAGGCCTGCGCGAGCAGCATCCGGGCGAAGGGGGCGCCCGGACAGGGGGCGCTACGCCACCCCCATCGCCTGCCGAATGAAAAAGCGCTTCAGCGGCGGTATCCGCCCGACCGCGGCGATGCCGAGCCGGCGCGCCACGCGCAGCGGCCCGAAATCATTCCCGAAAATCCGTTCCAGCGCGTGGGTCGCGCCCAGCATCATCAGCGCGTCCGGCCGGCGCCGCGCCTGGTAGCGGGCCAGCAGCGCCCCGCCGCCCGGATCCTCGCCGCGCGCCAGGGCTTCGGCGATCAGGGCGGCGAGGGCGCCGACGTCGCGGAAGCCGAGGTTGAGACCCTGGCCGGCGATCGGGTGGATGCCATGCGCCGCATCGCCCACCAGCGCCAGGCGGGTATCCGTGTAGCGATGCGCATGCAGCGCGGAGAGCGGGTAGGACCAGCGCCGCCCGATCGGGGTGACGCCACCGAGGTGATCACCCAGGCGGCGGGCGATTTCCCGCCCATAGGCGACGTCGTCCATCGCGAGCGCGCGCTTGGCGATGGCGGTGCGTTCCGACCAGACGATGGCGCTGGCATGCGGGTGGTCCGGCGTGCCGGCGATCGGCAACTGGGCGAAGGGGCCGTTCGGCAGGAACTGCTCGAGCGCCATGTTGTGGTGCGGCTTCTCATGCGCGATCGCGCCCACCATGCCGAGGCAGCCGTAGTCGAGGGTGGAGACGCGGATGCCGGCCTGGATGCGCAGCGGGCTGTTGCGGCCTTCCGCCGCGACCACCAGCCTGGCGCGCAGCCGGGTGCCATCCGACAGCAGGATGCTGGCGCCTTCCGCCGTGCGGGTGACCTCGGCGCGGGCGGGGGCGTGGATGCTGAGATCCGGCAGGGACGGCAGCCGGGCATTCAGCGCGACGCGCAGCGCGCGGGCTTCGACCATCCAGCCGAAGGGGGTGTCGCCGGCCTCGCTGTGGTCGAAATGCAGTGACAGCGGGGATGCGCGCTCGCCCGGCCGGCCATCGGCCACGCGGATGTCCAGGATCGGGCAGGGCGGCTCCGGCAGCCGGTCCCAGACGCCGGCGCGGGCCAGGATGCGCTGGGACGCGGCGGCGATCGCGTAGCAGCGCCCATCGAAGGCCGGCAATTCCATCGGCGGCAGCGGGGCCGCATCGACGACCGCGGCAGGGACGCCCTCCGCCGCCAGCAACGCCGCCAGGGTGGCGCCGACCGGCCCGGCGCCCACGATGCAGACGGCGACCTCTTTCTCCCGCTTCAGCTCTGGCTCCGGCATGGCGTCCCGATGGGTTGTGCTGCCGGCAGATATAGCGCGGGCGCCGCGTCGCGGCAGGGGGGCCGCATTGCCTCGTTCTTGGGCAACTGAACTGCGCAAGATTTGAGCACCTTGTCGTGCCGGAAGCGATTTCACCAGCAAAGGGACATGGCACGCCTCTTGGATAGCTCTGGCCCTGACGGCCGCAGAGAAGGAACGACGGCGCCATGAAGATGGTCATCGCCATCATCAAGCCCTTCAAGCTCGACGAGGTGCGCGAAGCGCTCACCCCGCTCGGCGTGCAGGGGCTGACCGTGACCGAGGTGAAGGGCTTCGGTCGCCAGAAGGGCCAGACCGAAATCTACCGCGGGGCGGAATACCAGGTGAGCTTCCTCCCCAAGGTGAAGATCGAGGTCGCCGTCGCGGCCGAGCTGGTGGATGCGGTGGTCGAGGCCATCGCCAATACCGCCCGCACCGGCAAGATCGGCGACGGCAAGATCTTCGTGATGGACATGGAGCGCGCGCTTCGCATCCGCACCGGCGAAACCGACGGCTCTGCGCTCTGACGCGGCCGGCCCGACCAACGAGAGATGGGGAACTGAGAGCATGAGGATGCTTGCGCGCGGCGCGCTGGCCATGGCGTTGCTGGCTTCCGGGCCGGCCTTCGCCCAGGCGGACACGCCCAGGATCGACACCGGCGACACGGCCTGGATGCTGGCCTCCACCGCGCTGGTGCTGATGATGACGATTCCGGGCCTCGCGCTCTTCTATGCCGGCATGGTCCGGAAGAAGAACGTGCTGGCGACGATGATGCAGTCCTTCGCCCTCGCCGCGCTCATCTCCGTGGTCTGGTGCGTGATCGGCTACTCGCTCGCCTTCGGCGAGGGTGGCGCCTATATCGGCGACCTGTCGAAGGTGTTGCTCTCCGGCATCGCCGAGAACTGGGACAAGCCCTTCACCCTGGGCCGCGGCGACGCTGCGGTCGCGATGACGATCCCCGAGACCGTCTTCGTCATGTTCCAGATGACCTTCGCGATCATCACCCCGGCGCTGCTCACCGGCGCGATCGCGGATCGCATGAAGTTCTCCGCCCTGCTGGTGTTCTGCACCCTGTGGTCGGTGCTGATCTACGCCCCGATCTGCCACTGGGTCTGGCATCCGAATGGCTGGATCTTCGGCCTCGGCGCGCTCGACTTCGCCGGCGGCACCGTGGTGCACATCAATGCCGGCGTCGCCGGGCTGGTGGCCGCGATGGTGCTCGGCAAGCGCGTGGGCTACGGCAGCGAGAATCTCTCGCCATTCAACCTGGCGCTCGCGGTCATCGGCGCCTCGCTGCTCTGGGTGGGCTGGTTCGGCTTCAACGCGGGGTCCGCGGTGGGCGCCGGCGGCCGGGCCGGCATGGCGATGCTGGTGACGCAGCTCGCGGCCGCGGCCGCGGCGCTCGCCTGGGTGCTCGGCGAATGGGCCATCAAGGGCAAGCCCTCGGTGCTCGGCGCGATCTCCGGCGCGGTGGCGGGCCTCGTCGCCATCACCCCGGCCTCGGGCTTCGTGCTGCCCGGCCCGGCGCTGATCATCGGCGTGGTCGCGGGCTTCGCGGGCCTCTGGGGCGCGACCGGCCTCAAGCACGCGCTCGGCTATGACGACAGCCTGGATGCTTTCGGCGTGCACGGCATCTGCGGCATCGTCGGCGCGCTGCTGACCGGCGTCTTCGCCTATGGCCCGCTCTCGGCCACCACGGCGGCGCCGGCCGGCACCGCCGGCGGCCTCGATACCCTGATGATCCAGGTCTATGCGGTGGGGGCCACCATCCTGTTCAGCGCGGTCGGCACCTTCATCCTGCTCAAGATCGTGGATGCCGTCATCGGCCTGCGCGTCGCCGAGGAGGAGGAACGGGAAGGCCTCGACGTGTCGCTGCACGGTGAGCGCATCGCCTGAGCCACATTGGCTGCGGTGCCGCGGCAATCTTGGCGGGCGCGGGGGGAGACCTCCGCGCCCGTTGCGTTTTGGCAGGGGCTGGCGGAGGAATGCGCGCGGTTGACGGGAGTGTGGCGGATGGTCGGACGGGCGCTGGTGCTGGGTCTTGGTGTGATGCTGTCCGGCGCCGCCCTGGCGCAGGGATCGCCGACGCCGGTCTGGGAAAGGCGGAATGGTGACTGGACCGTCTCGCTGACCGGCGGCGACCGGCGCTGCCTGATCGCGGGCAGCACCGAAGCGCCGGTGCACCAGGTGCGGGTCCTGGTCCGCCCGGGTACCGCCGCGCCGGCGGTACGGCCAGGCGCCCGTGGCCAGGCGCCGGCGCGCGCGCCCGAGCCGCCGGGGCTGGAACTGATCGAGAATATCGGCGGCGCCAATGTCAGCCTGCCGGTCGGCCAGCCGATCGGGTTGCTGGCCGCCGGCCAATCCTACGGGCTGGCGGTGACCAGCGCCTTCCCGGGCGGCGTGCGGGCGGTCTTCACCACCCCCTTCAACCTCGACTGGACCCGCGCGCGGGAAGTCTTCATCGACACCGGCACCGCGTCCGCGCTGCGGCTTTCCGCCAACGGCCTGCAGCTGGCCGGGGCGGCGATGGCGGAATGCCTCGCCGGCCGCGCGCCCAGCCGCTAAGCCCACCGGCGTGATCGAGCCCGCCTGGATCAGCCGGGAGGAAGCCCTGGCCTGCTTCGACGAAGCGCGGGACTGCTGACCGAAGGGTCACTGTCACCCTGGCGCATCACGGTGAATTCTCCTGCCGTTTCAGAGGCGTCGGCTGTAGTATTCGTGCGCCACATCAGCCAGCCTGAACCAATCATGCCCCGCGCTGCCTCCGATCCCGATTCCCGTTCGTCGGCCAATCCCCGGCTCGACCCCCGGCGCTTCGCCTCGCCCGCCGTGCGTGCGGTGCTGCGGCGGCGCATGGCGGAGCTGATCGGCCTGCTCTTCGCCCTGGTGGCGCTGGCGCTCAGCGTGGCGCTGCTGACCTACAACCCCGCCGATCCCTCGCTCAACACGGCCACCTACCAGGCGACGCGCAACCTGGCCGGGCCGGTCGGCGCCATCCTGTCCGACCTGCTGCTGCAGGGCTTCGGGGTGGCCGGCGGGCTGCCGGTGCTCTGCCTGCTCGCCTGGGCCTGGCGGCTGGCGACGCAGCGCGGGCTCGGCACCTTTCCGCTGCGCCTGATCGGGCTGCTGGCGGGGCTGCCGCTGGCCGCCGCCGCTGCCGCCCTGCTGCCGCTGCCCGCCGGGTTCCCGGCGCAGGCCGGTGCGGGCGGCGCGATCGGCACCCCGATCGCGCATGCGATCGTGCAAGGGCTGGCCTCCGCCTTCGGGCCCTTCGGCACCCTGCTCGGCATGGGGCTGGTGGGTCTGCTCGCCCTGATCGCGGTCTTCCTGGCCTGCGGCCTGTCGGGCGGCGAATGGCGTGGCGCCGGCCGTGCCGCGCTGGGCGGTGCCCGCGTGGCGGCCGGTGCCGGCGTCGTGGCCGCCGGCGCGGCCGGGCGCCTGGCGCGCGCTTCCGCCCGCGGTATCGGAGACCTGCGCGCCTCCGGGCGCGACGGCGATCCGCATGCCCTGGATCATGCGGATGACGATGCGCCGGAACGGGATGCGCGCACGCGCCTGTCCCGGCCGGCGCCGGCCGCCGAGCCGGAACGGCCGGGCTTCCTGCGCCGCGGCCTCGGTGCCCTGCTCGGCCGCCGGCAGCGCCCGGTGCAGGTGCCGTTGCAGGAAATGCTGCGCAACGCGGACGCGGCCGCGGCCGCCGGCCCGCCCGTGACCATGCCGGAGCCGCCGGCTTCCATCCGCCGTCCGGCCCCGCCGCCGGTCATGGCCGATGAGGAGGAGGATGAGGTGGCGCCACCGCCGCCGCGGCTGCAGCCTGCCTCCCGCCCCAAGGTCGCGCCGCCGGTCGAGGCGAAGCGGAGCAAGGCGGCACAGCCGGGGCTCGATCTCGGCGAGACCGGCTTCAAGCTGCCGCCGGTCGATCTGCTGGTCGCCGCCCCGGCGCGCCGGTCCGGCGGACCGTCCGAGGATTCGCTGCAGGCCAATGCCCGCCTGCTGGAAAGCGTGCTGGACGATTACGGCGTGCGCGGCCGCATCGCCGAGATCCGGCCCGGCCCGGTGGTGACGCTCTATGAGCTGGAGCCGGCGCCCGGCACCAAATCGGCGCGCGTCATCGGCCTGGCCGACGATATCGCCCGGTCGATGTCGGTGGTCGCGGTGCGTATCGCGACCGTGCCCGGCCGCAACGTCATCGGCATCGAGATGCCGAACGCCAAGCGTGAGACCGTCTTCTTCTCCGAGATGATGCTGGCGGAGGATTGGGCGCGCACGCCGGGCAAGCTGAACCTGGCGCTCGGCAAGGATATCGGCGGCACGCCGGTGGTGGCCGACCTCGCGCGCATGCCGCATCTGCTGATCGCCGGCACCACCGGCTCCGGCAAGTCGGTCGCGGTCAATACCATGATCCTGTCGCTGCTCTTCCGGATGACCCCGGACGAGTGCCGCTTCATCATGATCGACCCGAAGATGCTGGAACTCAGCGTCTATGATCGCATTCCGCATCTGCTCGCCCCCGTCGTCACGGAGCCCGCCAAGGCGATCGGCGCGCTGAAATGGACGGTGCGGGAGATGGAGCGCCGCTACCGGCTGATGAGCCAGCTCGGCGTGCGCAACATCGCGGGCTACAACGAAAAGCTCGGCGAGGCGCGCAAGAAGGGCGTGCTGCTCACCCGCAAGGTCCAGACCGGCATCGACCCCGAGACGCGCCGCCCGACCTTCGAGGAAGAGGAGATCGACCTCAATCCGCTGCCCTTCATCGTGGTCATCATCGACGAGATGGCCGACCTGATGCTGGTCGCAGGCAAGGAGATCGAGGCCGCTGTGCAGCGTCTGGCGCAGATGGCGCGCGCCGCCGGCATCCACGTCGTCATGGCGACGCAACGTCCGTCGGTCGACGTCATCACCGGCACGATCAAGGCCAACTTCCCGACGCGTATTTCCTTCCAGGTGACGTCGAAGATCGACAGCCGCACCATCC
>DASYDR010000153.1:0-11122 GCA_036499545.1 Roseomonas sp.
CGCTCTTCCTGCTGATGGGGGAGATCCTGCTGCGCGCCGGCCTGTCGGAGCGGCTGTTCCGCGCCTTGAACGTCTGGCTGAACCGGCTGCCGGGCGGCCTGCTGCACACCAATATCGCCAGCTGCGCGGTCTTCTCCGCCATCAGCGGCAGCAGCGTCGCGACCGCCGCGACCATGGGCTCGGTCGCGCTGCCCTTCTTCGCCGGCACGAAGTACAGCCCGCGCATGGTGCTGGGCTCGCTTGCCGCCGGCGGCGCCCTCGGCAACCTGATCCCGCCGGGCATCACCTTCATCATCTACGGGCTGATCACCGAAACCAGCGTCGGCGCGCTCTATATCGCGGCGATCCTGCCCTCCGTGCTGGTGACTGGGCTGTTCCTCGGGGTGATCGTGCTGCACGGGCTGCGCCACCCGATGGTGAAGCCGCCGAGCCTGCCGCTCCGCGACAAGCTGCGCGCCCTGCTCGACCTGATCCCGACCTTGCTGCTGATCCTGCTGGTGCTGGGCTCGATCTATGGCGGCTATGCGACGCCGACCGAAGCCGCGGCGCTCGGCGTGGTCGGCGCCGGTGTCTTCGCCGCGATCGAGGGCAAGCTGTCCTTCCGCATGCTGAATGCCTCGGCGGAGGCGACGGCGCGCAACACCGCGCTGCTGGGCCTGATCCTGTTCGGCGCCTATCTGCTGAATTACCTGCTGACCACGATCAACGTGCCGCAGGCGCTGTCCGCCATGATCGCTGGGCTGCCGCTGCCGCCCTGGGCGATCATGCTGGCGATCATCGGCCTCTATGTCGCGCTCGGCACCTTCATGGAGGGGTTCTCCATGATCATCACCACGGTGCCGGTGATCTTCCCGATCGTCACCGCCCTCGGCTATGACCCGATCTGGTTCGGCGTGATCGTCACCATGCTGGTGGAGATCGCGCAGATCAGCCCGCCGGACGGCACGGTGATGTACGTGCTGCAGGGGATGCGGCGCGACCGCGGCCCCATCACCGACGTCTTCGCCGGCGTCATGCCTTTCCTGGCGGCCTATCTGCTGGCCGTCGCCCTGCTCATGGTCTTCCCCGGCATCGCGCTCTGGCTGCCGCGGATCATGGGCTGAACAGGATCATATCGCGTGGCCGAGAAGCCCATCCGCATCGCCGTCGATATCGGCGGCACTTTCACCGACCTGCAGATCCTGGATGCGCGCAGCGGCGCGGTGCATGCCTGGAAGACGCCGACCACGCCGGAGGACCCCTCGATCGGGCTGCTGACCGGCGTGACCGAGGCCGCCGGCCGCTTCGGCTTCGCGCTGGCCGATGTCGGGCTGCTGCTGCATGGCACCACCATCGCGACCAATGCGGTGCTGGAGCGCAAGCTGGCCCGCGCCGCGCTGATCACCACCGCGGGCTTCGAGGACGTGCTGGAGATCAACCGCCACGTCCGCCGCGACATCTACGGCCTGGCGCCGGATGCGAATCCGGTCCTGGTGCCGCGCGATGCCCGGCTCGGCATCGCCGAGCGCATGCGCGCCGATGGCAGCGTGGAAACGGCGCTGGACGAAGCCGCGATCCCCGGGCTGCTGGCGCGCATCGATGCGCTGGGCGCCGAATGCGTCGCGGTGACCCTGCTCAACAGCTACGCCAACCCGGCGCATGAACGGCGCATCGCGGCGCTGATCGCGGCGGCGCGGCCGGGCCTGCCGGTGTCGCTCTCCTGCGAGATCAGCCCGGAGATCCGGGAGTACGAACGCACGTCGACCACCGTGCTGAACGCGGTGCTGGTGCCGGTGGTGAAGGCCTATCTCGACCGGCTGGAACGGCGGCTGGGGGAGGGTGGCTTCCGTCCGCTGGTCTTCCTGGTGCAGTCGAATGGCGGGGTCTGCTCGCTGCGGCTGGCGGCCGAGCAGCCGGCGCGGCTGCTCCTGTCGGGCCCCTCCGGCGGCACGCTCGCGGCCGGACGGCTGGCGCAGCTGCTGGCGCGGCCGAACCTGGTCGCCGTCGACATGGGCGGCACCAGCTTCGACGTCTCCGTGGTGCAGGGCGGCCGCGTTTCCGTCATTACCCAGGGCGAGATCGACCGCCTGCCGGTGCGGCTGCCGATGGTGGAAATGCGCACCATCGGCGCCGGCGGCGGCTCCATCGCCGCGGTCGATGCCGGCGGCCGGCTGACCGTCGGCCCGCGCAGCGCCGGCGCCCGGCCGGGCCCGGTCGCCTATGGCCGCGGCGGCGTGGAGCCGACGGTGACCGATGCCAACCTGACGCTCGGCCGGCTGGATCCGGATTTCTTCCTGGGCGGCATGATGAAACTCGACATGCCGGCGACGCAGCATGCCATGCAGACGCGGATCGGCGCCCCGCTCGGGCTTTCCGCGGAGCAGGCGGCGGAAGGCATCCTGACCGTCACCAACGCCAATCTCGGCGCCGCGATCCGTCTGTCGCTGTTCGAGAAGGGATTGGACCCCCGCGATTTCTGCCTGCTGTCCTTCGGCGGCGCCGGCGGGCTGCACGCGACCGATGTCGCGGCCGAGATCGGCATGACCGAAGTCGCCTTCCCGCGTGAGCCGGGTACGCTCTCCGCCTATGGCATCCTGTTCTCCGACCTGGTGCAGGACATGGCGCGCAGCGTCGTGTTGCGGGCGGAAGCGGCGTCGCTGCCGCGGCTGGCGGAGGCCATCGCGACGCTGCGCGCCGATGCCGATGCGCGCCTCGCCGCCGATGGCGTGCCGGATGGCGCCCGCCGCATCGAGATCGCGGCCGATATGCGCTACCAGGGGCAGGCCTTCGAATTGCTGATCCCCTGGGGGGAGGTGGCGGTGCCGGACGCCGCGGCGCTGGCCGCGCTGGAGGCCGGCTTCCACGCTACCCATCGCCAGCGCTTCAGCTATGCCAATCCCGGCGATCCGGTGGAGATCGTGACCTTGCGCGCCATCGCGACCGGCATGCTGCCGAAACCCGCGGTCGGCGATCCGTCTCCCGCCGCGCGCCCGGCGCGCAAGGGCAGCCGCCGCGTCTTCACCGGCGGTGCCTGGCGCGACGTGCCGGTCTGGGACCGGGAGGCGCTGACAGCATCCGATGTCATCGAAGGCCCCGCCCTGCTGGAAGAAGCCTTCGCCACCCACTGGATCGCCGCGGGCTGGACCGCGCGCCCCGGCGCCGCCGGCGCGGTGATCGCCGCGAGGAATGCCGCATGACGACGCTGGGACCCATCGAGATCGAGGTCATCCGCAACGCGCTGACCGCCGCCGCCGCCGAGATGGACGTCACCATCTGGCGCACCAGCCGCAGCACCGTGGTGCGGGAGCTGCTGGACTATTCCACCGCCGTCTTCGATGCCGAGGGCAACAACCTGGCGCAGTCGGCGCGCATCCCGCAGCACCTGAACAGCATGGGCGCTGCGCTGCGCACCCTGCTCGACCGCTTCGTCGATGCCGCGGCCTGGGCCGAGGACGACGTCGTCGTCACCAATGACCCCTATTGCGGCGCCCAGCACCTGAACGACGTGCTGGTCTTCAAGCCGGTCTTCCATGACGGCGTGCGCATCGCCTATGTCGGCGCGCTCTGCCACCATATCGACATGGGCGGCATGGCGCCCGGCAGCTACGCCGCGACCGCGACCGAGGTGTTCCAGGAAGGCGTGCGCATCCCGCCGCTGAAGCTGATCGAGAAGGGCGTGCTCAACCAGGCGGTCTGGGCGATGATCGGCCAGAATGTGCGCAAGCCTGTGCTGATGCTGGGCGACCTGCAGAGCCAGCTGGCCAGCCTTGACGTCGCCGCCGCCTCCATCAAGCGGCTGGCCGCCCGCTACGGCGCCGCCGGCATCCTGGAAGCCAGCGCCCGCATCCTCGACATGAGCGAGGCGGCGATGCGCGCCGCCATCCGCGCCATGCCGGATGGCCGCTACGAGTTCGAGGATTTCCTGGACGAGGATGGGGTCAGCGGCGAGCCGGTCCGCCTGCATGCGGTGCTGACCATCACCGGCGACGAGATCAGCGTCGACCTGACCGACTGCGCCGACCAGCAGCGCGGCCCGATCAACTGCACGCCGGCGATGTCGAACTGTGCCGTCTTCTATTCGGTGATCGCGGCGACCGATGGTGCCATGCCCGCCAATGCCGGTTGCTACCGCCCGATCAGCATCCTGCACCGCGAAGGCAGCGTCACCAATTGCCAGGCGCCGGCTTCCGTCGCGCATCGTGTCGCGGTTTCCCACCGGCTGGCCAATGTGATGTTCGGCTGCCTGCACCAGGCAGTGCCGGACCGCATGCCGGCCGCCTATTATGGCGGCAGCTACGTCGCCACCTTCCAGACCATCGCGGCGGACAACCACCGCGAGGTGCTGGTCGAGATCGAGATCGGCGGCACCGGCGCGGCGCCGGCGAAGGACGGCGTCAACGCCTGGTCCTTCGGCATGCACAACAACAGCAATATCCCGGTCGAGATGATCGAAAGCGGCATGCCGCTGACCATCACCCGCTACGGCCTGATCCCGGCTTCCGGTGGGGCAGGGCAATATCGTGGCGGTCTCGGCCTCTTTCGCGAATGGCGGGTCGAATGCCCGAGCGCCGTTTTCACCGCCAACATGGATCGCTTCCGCTTCCCGCCCTATGGCCTGGCCGGCGGCGGCCCGGGCAGCCTCGGCCGGCTGATGCGCATCCGCGATGGGGTGGCGACGCCGATCGCGCCGAAATCGGACGGCGTCATGCTGCGACGGGGCGACATCGTGCGGCTGGAAACCTCGGGCGGCGGCGGCTTCGGCGCTGCCGGGCAGCGGGCGGCGGCGGCGATCGCGCGCGATAAGGCCCTCGGCTACACGTGACCGCCTTCGATCCCCGGGCCCATCGCGTCGTCCCGGCGCAGCGCTGGTTCGGGGATTTCGCCCTGGGCGAGCGTTTCGTGCTGCCCAGCCGGACCATGACCGATGCCCTTTTCGCCGCCTTCCAGCTCGCCTCCGGCGATAATCACCCCGTGCATTACGACGCCGAATACTGCCGTGCGCACGGGATGCCGGGGCTGCTGGCCCATGGCTACCAGATCCTGATCCAGACGGCCGCGGGGGCGGGGCTGTTCCCGCATATGGTCGAGGAGGCGCTGAAGGGCTTCCTGGACCAGTCCAGCCGCTTCCTGCATCCGGTCTTCGCCGGCGACACGCTCTATGCGGCGCTGACGGTCGATGAGCTGACGCCGAACCGCACCACCGGCGTCATCGGCCTGGCCAGCACGGTCCATAACCAGGCAGGCGTGCTGGTGATGGAAGGCCGGCAGCGCTACCTGCTGCGCAAGCGGCCCGCCTGACCGGAGCTTCCGGCCCGGCGCGGCGCCGGGTTGTCCAATTGTCATACGGAACTTGCCGCGGCGCGCAGGGAAGAATGCTACCGATCCCGTGATCGCCAGCCATGATTTCAGAGACCCCGATGTCAGCCTCCGGTCAGCCGGCCGATCATTCGACGACGCATCGCCTGGCCCAGAGCATCCGCGAGGTGATCACGCGCGATGTGGTCAGTGTCCGCAGGGAATTCCTGGACCAGGCCGAGACGCAACTCGTCTGCATGCTGCAGCCGATCGTCGAATGTCATGCCGGCGCCCTCTATGGGGTCGAGGCGCTGACGCGCGGCTTCGAGAGGCTGGGTTTCGGCGCGCCCTTTGCGCTGCTGGATCACGCCGCCGAACTCGGGGTCCTTTGCGAACTGGAATGCCTGCTGCACCGCAAGGCGATCACAGCCTTCCAGCAGGTGCCGGAGCCGCAGCAGCGCCGGCTGTTCCTCAATCTCGACGGGCGGTCCATTGTCAGGGCGCCTGGCGGGCGCGTGCTGGATGCGGCCGCGCGGGAGCTCCTCCGGCATGGGTTGCCGGTTTCCAACCTCTGCATCGAACTGTCCGAACGGCATGAGACAGTCACGTTGCCCGGCTTTCAGGACATGCTCCTGCAATGCCGGAAGCGGGGCATGCGCTTTGCCGCCGATGATTTCGGGCGCGGCTATTCCGAGATCCGGCTGCTCTTCGATGGCGGCATCGACTACATCAAGATCGACCATTTCCTGATCGACAACCTGGCGGGGGATCCGCGCAAGCGGCTGTTCGTCGGCCGGATCGCCGCCTTCGCGCATATGCTCGGCTTGCTGGTCATCGCCGAGGGGGTGGAGACGGAGGCGGATTTCCTCGTCGCGCGCGAACTCGGCTGCGACCTGATCCAGGGCTACTACGTGGCGCCGCCATGCGCCACGCCGGACGCCGTGCTGCCGGTCTATGCCAGGCTGCTCGGGGCGGTCGGCAAGGAACGCCGCCGCCGCTCCGAGACCGGCGACATCGAGTTGCTCCTCGCCGCGATCGAGCGACTGGAGACGGTCGAGCGCGATGATCACGTCGAACGGGTCTTCGAGATATTCCGGCGCAGCGACGACCAGTCGATCGTCCCGGTGGTGGACCGGGTCGGCAGCCCGAAGGGTGTGGTCCGGGAACGCGACCTGCGCGCGCTGATCTATGGGCGCTTCGGGCGCGACCTGATGCAGAACCCGAACACGCGGAGCACGGTCGCCAGTTTCCTGGTCGAATGCCCGATCGCGAGCGTGCATGCGGATGCGGATACGCTGCTGCGCATCTTCGGCTCCGCGCCGCCTGGCTGCGATGGGCTGCTGCTGCATGATGCCGGCCGCTATATCGGCTTCATCTCGGCCGGCGCGCTGGTGGGCCTGCTGCATGAGAAGCGGCTGCGCCTGGCGCTCGACCAGAATCCCCTGACCCGGCTGCCGGGCAACCTCTCGGTCGCCGCGCATGCCGTCGATGCGTCGACCCGGTCGGACGATGCGCGCTATCTCTGCTATCTCGACTTCGATCATTTCAAGCCGTTCAACGACCGCTACGGCTTTCGCGTCGGGGACCGCGCCATCATCCTGTTCGCCGAGGCGATGCAGCGGCATTTCCCCGAACGGGAAGGCGTCTTCCTGGGCCATATCGGCGGTGATGATTTCTTCATCGGCGCCCGCGGGTCGGACATTGCCGAATTCGAAGCGCGCATCCGCACCCTGCTCGACGATTTCACCGGCTCCGCCGCGCTGTTCTACCAGCCGCAGGAACGGCGGGAAGGCCGGGTGCCGGGCAAGGACCGCGAAGGCCAGGAGCGGTTTTTTCCGCTGCTGCGCTGCTCCGCTGCGATCCTGGAAATCGCCGCCGGGCAGCCGGGCTGCGACCCGGACCGGCTGCTGACCGAAGTGGCGCGGTTGAAGTCGATCGCCAAGGCATCGGAAGACGGCGTGGCCTGGGCGACCCTGGAACTGGCGCAGATTCAGGCGCGGCGGCCGGCGAGCGATCCCTTCGCGCCGCAGGGCTGAACCGCGCTGCCCGGAAAGGGCATCTTCCGCCATCGCCGCCGCTGCTCCAAGCTGCCGGCAAGGCGGCCACACGCAACCCCGGCCGCCATGAGGAAACGACCCGCATGGCGCGCATTCCCTATGCCGATCCGGAACTGCCCGAACACAAGGACGCGGCCGCGCATATCCGCGGTTCCCGCAAGTCGATCGGCCATCTGCACCGCATGCTGCTGCACGCACCGCCGGTCGCCGCCGGCTGGATCGACATGTACGACGCGGTGCGCTTCAACGCCGCGCTGTCCGGCAAGCTGCGGGAACTGGTGATCCTGCGCGTCGCGACCCTGACCAACGCACCCTATGAATGGGACGCGCATGCGCCGATCGGCCTGGCCGAGGGCATGACCCAGGCGCAGCTCGATGCCGTGCCGCATTGGGAAACCGCGACCGTCTTCGACGCGACCGAACGCGATGCCCTGGCCTATGCCGATGCGATGACGCGGCATGTGCAGGTGCCGGATGCGATCGCGGCCGCGGTGCGGCAACGCTTCTCGCCGCGCGAACTGGTCGAGCTTACGGTCACCATCGCCGGCTACAACTGCGTCTCCCGCGTGCTGGAAGCGCTGGTCATTCGCGGTGCGGATCCGCTCTCGCCCGGCTGAGCCTTGTCGCACCGGACCGGGCGGTGCAGCCTGCGCGTGACAGAGGGGAAGGAAACGGCATGGCGACCACCGGCGCCGAATGGCTCGCGCTCAGCCTGGCGGCTTCAGGCCAGACGCATGTGTTCTTCGTGGACGCGGTGCTGCGGCGCACGCTGCTCGGCCTCAGCGCCGCCGGCGTGAAGCCGGTGCTGGCGCATACGGAGAAGGCGGCGGTCTACATGGCCGACGGCTATGCAAGGGTCAGCGGCCGGCCGGGCGTGGTCGCGGCCCAGTCGGTGGGTGCCGCCAACCTCGCCGCCGGCCTGCAGGACGCCTTCCTGCACCGCGCGCCGATCGTCGCCATGACCGGCCGCAAGGTCCCCGCCCACAAGCACCGCAACGCCTATCAGGAGCTGGAGCACGCGCCGCTCTTCGCGCCGGTCACCAAGCTGTCGGCCGATATCGCCGATGCCGCCGACCTGCCGCGTGCGCTGCGCCAGGCCTTCGCCACCGCCGTCGCGATGCCGCCGCGCCCGGTGCATCTCGACCTCTTCGGCCTGCAGGCGGAGGTGATCGAGACCGGCGACGTCGCGGCGCCGCCTTCCGACCTTTCCGGCTTCCAGGTGCCGATGCACCGGCCGGAGCCCGACCCCGCGGCCATCGTCGCCGCGGCGAAGGCGCTGCTGGGTGCCGGCAGGGTCGCCATCGTCGCCGGCGATGCCGCGGCACTCTCCGGCTGCGGGGAGGAGCTGATCGCGGTGGCGGAAGCGCTGTCGGCGCCGATCGCGACCGCGCTCGGCGCCCGCAACATCATCGACACCCGTCATCCGTTGCATATCGGCGTCGCCGGCGCCTATGCCGGCCCGGCCACCAACCGCATCCTGGCCGATGCCGAGCTCATCCTCTTCGTCGGCGCCGATACCGGCGACATGCTGACCAATTACTGGCGCACGCCGAAGCCCGGCAGCGCGATCGTGCAGATCGACGCCGATCCCGGTGAATTCGACCGGTCCTACCCCGCCACGGTTGCCGTGCAGGCCGATCCCCGGGCCGGGCTGCGGGCGCTGGCCGCGGCACTCGGCAAGCCCGCGCGCGATGGCGATTACCTGGCCGTCGCCCAGGCGACCTATGCCGGCTGGCGTGCCGAATGGGCGACCCGCAAGACCCAGCCCGGCAGCGCCATCGACCCGGCCGATCTCGGCCGCGCCATCACCGAAGCGCTGCCGGAGGACGGCATCCTGGTCGCCGATACCGGCTATTCCGGCATCTGGACCGGCAACTGCATCGAGCTGACGCCGCGGCAGACCTATCTGCGCGCGGCCGGCTCCCTGGGCTGGTCCTTCCCGGCCGCCCTCGGCGCCAAATGCGCGGCGCCCGATCGCGCGGTGGTCTGCTGGTCCGGCGACGGTGCGCTCTACTACCACCTGGCGGAGCTGGAGACGGCGCGGCGCCGTGGCATCGCCGTGGTGCTGGTGGTGAACAACAATTCCGGCTTCGGCCAGGGCTGGCCCAACCTGGTGCGCAATGCCGGCAACCGGCCGGACGCCGCCGCCGAGCTGCTGCGCTTCGGCCCCACCGATTTCACCGCGGTCGCCCGCAGCTTCGACCTGACTGGCATCCGGGTGGAGAAGCCGGAGGAGCTGGTCCCGGCGCTGCGGCGCGCCATAGCCGCCAAGGAGACCGTCGTCGTGGACGTGGTGACCGACATCGAAGCGCGCGCCCCGGCGCCCTGGGCCCCGGAGAACTGAGATGGCCAATGTCGCAGTCCTCGGCGCCGGCACCATGGGCCATGCGCTCGCGCTCGTCTTCGCCCTCGGCGGCCATAAGGTACGCCTGACCGACAGCAACCCGGCGACGCTCGCGCGCGCCCAGGGGCTGATGGAGAAAGCGCTCGATACCCTGGTTGCCGCCGGTGAGGCGCCGGAAGGCTGGACCTCCGCTCATCTCGCCCAGGCGCTGACCCGGCATGCGGATCTCGCCGAGACGGTCGATGGCGCCGAGCTGATCGTGGAAGCGATCGTCGAGAAGCCGGACGCCAAGCGCGCCCTCTATGCCCAGCTCGACGCGGTGGCGCCGAAGGACGCCATCATCGCGTCGAACACCTCCTATCTCGACATCTTCCCGCTGATGCCGGCGGCACGGCAGCGCCGCACCTTGATCGCGCATTGGTACACGCCGCCCTATCTGGTCGACCTGGTCGACATCGTGGGCGGGCCGGAGACCGATCCCGCCTGCATCGAGACGGTGCGCGCGCTCTGCGCCGCGATGGGCAAGCAGCCGATCGTGATGCGCAAATTCGTCCCCGGCTACATCGCCAACCGGCTGCAGAGCGCGATCGGGCTCGAGGTGCAGAAGCTGCTGGACGAGGATGTGGCGACGGCGGAGGAGATCGACGCCGCCATCATCCACGGCATCGCGCTGCGCCTGCCGATCCTGGGCGTCCTCGCCAAGGCCGACTTCACCGGGCTGCCGATGATGCAGGATGCGCTGCGCAACAAGATGTACACGCCGCCCGAGCTGCGCGGGAAATCGGATGCGCTGGACGCCGCCGTCGCCGCCGGCCGCACCGGCGTGATGGCCGGCGCGGGCTTCTACGACTGGAAGGGCACCGACCCGGCCGCGCTGTTCGAAGCGCGCGACCGCCGGCTGCTCGCCCTCAAGCAGGCGCTGCGGCGCATCGGCACCATGGCAGGAATGGAACGCGAGCTATGAGCATCCGCTACGACCTCAAGGGCAAGGCCGCGCTGGTCACCGGCGGCGCCTCCGGCATCGGCCTCGCCACCGTGGAGATGCTGGCGAGGAACGGCTGCCGCGTCGCCATCAATCACCTGGCCGATGACGCCCGTGGCGCCGAGCAGGTCACGCGGCTGAAGGGCGAAGGCTTCGACGTCATCGCCGCCCCCGGCAATGTCGGTGATGCCGCCGACGGGCCGCGCATGGTGGAGAAGGCGGTCGCCGATCTCGGCCGGCTCGACTACCTCGTCAACAATGCCGGCACGCCCGGCACCAGCAGCATCATCCGCCCGGCCGAGCTGGAGCGGCTGACGGAGGAGCTCTGGAGCACGGTGCTGCAGGTAAACCTGCTTGGCGTCTTCCGCTGCACCAAGGCGGCGGCGCCGGCGTTGCGCGCGGCCGGCGGCGCGGTCGTCTCCGTCGCATCCATCGCCGGGCTCGATTCACCCGGCTCCTCCATGG
>DASYDR010000154.1:0-34662 GCA_036499545.1 Roseomonas sp.
CAGACGCGACATTTCCCCGCCGGCCGCGCGATCGGCCGGCGACGCGGGCGCCGTACAAGTCGGGTCATCGAACGGGCGGTCGACGCCCCAGCGGATCAGGAGACGACCATGCGCACCTTCGTCATCGCGATGCTCTTCCTGGCAGTGGCGTCCCAGGCCCGGGCCGGGATCCGCACGGATAATGGCAGCCTGCAGAATCCGAACGCCATCACCGTCATCAGCACCCAGGCGGCGTCCGCAGCCGAAGCGCCCGGCGCCGGCTGATCCTGCGGCCGCGGCACCGCCATCCGGCAGCAGCCGAAGCCCGTACCGGAACACGCCTCCGCCTCTGTTTCCAAACCGGCCGTGTCGCGCCAGGCGCTACTCCAGGCGCGCGAAATCCATCTCCAGCCGCGCCAGCGCCGCCTCGATCCGGCCGCGCCGCGCACCGATCCAGGCTGCCTGCCCAGCCAGGGCCTGGCCGGCCGCTGCCAGCATGCGCGCCATCTCCGCCGGTTGCGGGCCGCCAGCGGTGGCGCGGTCGCGGATGATGGCGGCGGGATCCAGCGCGGCGCGGAATGCCGCCTCGCTCATCGGCAAGACGCCGGCTGGCAGGTTCATCTTCGCCAGGGTCGCGGCATAGATCCGCTGCGCCTCGGCATAGGGGAAGTCGCTCGGGCGGATGTCATGCGCCTTGGCATGGCCCACGACATCCGAGGCGAAATGGTGCCCGACGCGGAAGGGCAGGCCGTGGGCGCGCATCAGCCCATCCGCGACTTCCTGGGAGGCGGTCCAGTCGCTGTTCAGCTCCTCCAGCGCGCGGCCGGGGTTGATGACCAGGGCGTCGAGGATGCGCTTCCAGCCGGCCAGCATGCGGGTCGCGCCGTCGAGCACGGCGCTGTTGTCGGCCACATTCTTCGCGTCGTTCATGCCGGGCGGGATGTTGTGCGCCTGGATGGCGCGGCCGATGCCGAGGCTGACGACGCGCGACGCCTCTCCGCGCACATCGTTCAGCAGGCCGGGGTTGCGCTTCTGCGGCATGGCGCTGGAGGCGTAGGTATTGCCGCCACCTTCGCGCAGCAGGATCCAGGGCCGCGGCTGCGCATATTGCACCATCACGTCCTGGATGAAGGCGCCGGCATGGAGCGCGATGGTGGTGGCCAGGGCGCCGAGCTCGACCGGGATTTCGGCGGCGGCGATCTGCGCGGCGTCATAGGCATTGTCCACCGTCGCGGCGAAGCCGAGATAGCCGGCCATGCGCTCGCGATCGAGCGGCCAGCTGGTGCCGTTCAGCACGGTGGTGCCCATCGGCGAACGATCCAGGCGGGCATGGAATTCGCGCAGCCGGTCGGCATCGCGCTGCAACCCGGCGATGTGGCCCAGCAGATAATGGCCATAGCTGTTGGGCTGGGCGGCGACACCGTTGGTGTAGTTCGGCACGATGGTGCCGGCATGGGCTTCGGCCAGGCGCAGCATGGTGGCCGTGGTGCCGTGCAGCTGTTCGGCGAGGTCGAGCAGCGCATCGCGGATGATCGCGGCGCGGACGGTCGAGAGCATGTCCTGGCTGGAACGGCCGGCATGCAGCAACGTCGCTTCCACCCCCGCCGCCGCGATCAGCAGCGGTTCGAAGGTGATGACCAGGCTGGGCCGCGCGGCGCCGGGGCGGTCGCCGGCCCGCAGCACCTGGCGCAGCCCGGCCACGATGCGCGGGGCCAAGGCCGGATCCAGCAGGCCGGCACCGGTGTTGATGACCGCACTGGCCTTGTTGATGGCGCCGAGCCAGAAGAATTCGTCACGGCCAGGGATGGGCTCGGCGGCGGCAGCGGACATCGGGCGGGCTCCGGGACAGGGCGTGGGTCCCGCCAGTGTCGGCGAAGCCCGGATGCGCCTCAATGGCCCGGAGCTTTGCCCGCCGAGCATCCGATTCAGACCTTCGGGCCATTCGGCCCTCCGGTCATCGGAGCTTTGCAAGCCGAGCATCCGATTCAGACCTCCGGGCCATTCGGCCCTCCGGTCATTGGATGCTCAGGGCCGATCACCGAATTTGGCGCGCCAATAGAGCAGCGTGCAGCCGACCGCGGCGGGCAGGTCCGGATAGGTGATCCGCGCGGCGGCCCGGCCGGCGGCGTCGGCGATGGTGCCCGGTGGCTGCAGCACGTCGCCCGCGGCCTGCGCGCCCACCGCGGCGCAGGCGCTGGACTGGCGCTCGATCAGCAGGGGGGCGCCGAAGACCACCGCGGCCAGGACGACCAGAAGGATGAGCAGGCGGATCATCAGATATCTCCCATCGCGGGATGCCCCGCGAGGCTGCGCTGTCCGGCGTTGCGGCCACGCGTGGGCAGGGACCCTCCCGTGCGGCGCCGGCCTTGCAACGCCGCCTGCCGGGGGGGAGGTTGCTGCATGCGCTCAGAGCCCTGTCGAAAACACCGGCGGTCGGCCCGGAAAAAATCCTTCGCCACACCGCCGCCGCCCTGTCCCACAGGGCTCTCAGACAATGCGTTGCTGCGCCGGCGGCTCACCGATCATCGCGAGCAGCCGGCGGCAATCCCGTTCGATGCTGCGCTCCAGCACATTGGCCACGCCGAGCAGCAGGCCGGCGCGCGATCGCGTCGCGGCCGCGCACCAGGGCGACAGGGGCGCGGGCCCGAGGCCGGCGGCCCGGGCTTCGGCCATCAGCCGCATGTCGTCGAACCCGTCGGGCAGCGGCAGCAGCACGGACAGGGCGGCGGGCACCGCGGTGGCGATGCCGAGCCTGGCAAGGGTGTCCAGCAGGCAGCGCCGGCGTTCGGCGTAGAGCCGCCGGGTGCGCCGCAGATGCCTGAGGTAGTGGCCCTCCCGCAGGAGTTCCGCGAGCGCCACCTGCACGGCGGCATTCGGCGGCGCACCGAGCCAGGTCGCGACATCGATCAGGCGCCGCGCGAGCGGCAGCGGCGCGACGAGAAAGCCGATCCCGACCATCGGGCTGATGGTCTTGCTGAAGGTGCCGACATGAATGACCCGATCGGCACCGGGGCCGGAGGCCAGGGCATTGGCCGACCGGCCTTCCAGATGCAGCTCGGCGAGGTAGTCATCCTCGATGATCCAGGCACCGGAGTCCGCCGCCCAGCGCAGCAGCTCCACCCGGCGCCGCGGCGACAGGGTCACGCCGCTCGGTGCCTGCTGCCCGGGCGTGACGATGGCGAACGCCGCGCGCGGCGCCAGTTCCCGCCCGCGCGCCACGTCCAGCCCTTCGGTGTCGACCGGCACCGGGACGGGATGGACGCCCGACAACTCGAGCGCCAGCCGGGTCACCGGGTAGCCCGGGTCTTCCACCCAGGCCTGTTTGCCGGTCGCCGCGATCGCGCGGAGCGCCATGGCCAGCCCGCCGCGGAATCCCGCCGTCACGATGATCTGCTCGGGTGAGCATTCGATCCCCCGCGCGATCGCGACATGCGAGGCCAGCGCGGATCGCAGCTCGATCAGGCCCCGGGGATCGGCATAGCCGGTGCGCAGCGCCGTCGCCTGCACCGCCTGGCGATGCAGCCGCGCCCAGAGCGTCGCCGGAAAGGCATCATGCGCCGGGACGCCCATCTGGAAGACGAGCGCCTGCCCGGCGCGATAGGCAATGTCCGGCGGGACCAGGCTTTCCGCATCGGCGGTGATGATCGGGACCAGCGCGGACGGCAGCGGATCGATGACGCGGGTTCCGGCGGACCCCGCGGTGGCGAGCAGGCCGCGGTCGATCAGCTTCTCATAGGCGGCCTTCACCGTCCCCCGCGCGACGCCGAGCTGCGCGGCCAGATCGCGCCAGGATGGCAGCCTGCCGCCCGGCGCCAACGCGCCTTCGGCGATCGCGACCTCGATATGGCGCGCGATCTGGTCGACCAGCGTCGCCGGGCCGACGCGATCCAGCGTCAGTTCGGCCGCGGTCCAGGGCGCCCCGTGCGGCATGCGCTAGCCGTGCTGCCGCAGGCGGAAATCCTGGCGCCACCCCAGCTCCGACACCGCCTTGCCGATCGCCACCGCCCCACCCTGATCGGCGATATTGTAGGCCCCGGGGCCGCCGCGATCCATCGCTAGGAAAGCGGCATAGGCGGCGGCATCGACATGCACCGGGGCGGTGCCGGACGGTGCCGCCGACCAGGTGCCGGGCCCATAGAGCTGGCCGTAGCGCAGCACGATGCCGTCGAAATCCGGCTGGTCGAGAATCGCGTCTTCGAGCGGGATCACGCCGTCGCGGACCGAAATGGCGCGCGGGCCTTCCGCCTGGATATCGAGCGGATCGGCCTCCTGATACGGCGGCTCCTTGGGGGCATAGGCCCAGGCGATGCTCTGCGCGATCACGCGCTTCACGCCGGCCGCCCGGGCAGCGCCCGTCAGGTTCGCGGTGCCTTCCCGGCGAAGGCGGGCGTTGCGCCGCAGCGTTGCCTCCGGCGATTGCGGGTCGATGCCGCCGGCCAGATCGGTGAGCTGGTGCATGACCACCTCCGGCGCGGCGTCGACCACGGCCTGCTCCAGCGCCGCGCGATCAAAGACGTCCCCGATGATGGCGGCGACGCCCTGGGCTGCCAGCCTGTCGCTGCCTTCGCGCGTCCGGGTCAGGGCGGTGACGGCATGGCCGGCGTCGCGCAGAAGGGGGACCAGCGAACGGCCGATGACCCCGCTCCCGCCGGCCAGGAAAACGCGCATTCCCATCTCTTCATTCCTTCGCAGCGCACGGCTCTCTACATGCCGGCATAGTTGGGCCCGCCGCCGCCTTCGGGCACGGTCCAGGTGATGTTCTGGGCCGGATCCTTGATGTCGCAGGTTTTGCAGTGCACGCAGTTCTGGGCGTTGATGACGAATTGCGGACCCGCCGGTGCCGCGGCATCGCGATCGACGACCTCATAGACGCCGGCAGGGCAGTAGAGCGGCGCCGGCTCGCCATAGGTCACGAGGTTACCGCCGGTCGGAATCGCGGGATCCGCCAGCTTCAGGTGCGCCGGCTGATCCTCCTCGTGATTGGTCGAGGACAGGAAGACGGAGGAGAGCTTGTCGAAGGCGACCACGCCATCCGGCCGGGAATAGGTGATCGGCGTGACCTGGCTGAGCGGCTTCAGCGTCTCGTGGTCGGCCTTGCCGTGTCGCAGCGTGCCGAAGGGCGACCAGCCGAGGAGCTGGTTGGCCCACATGTCGAAGCCGCCCAGCGCGATGCCGCGGATGGTGCCGAGTTTCGACCAGAGCGGCTTGACGTTCCGCACCCGCTTCAGGTCGCGGCCGATCGCGGAGCCGCGCCAGGCGTCCTCGATGCCGGTGAGCTCGTCCTGCGCGCGGCCGGCGGCGAGCGCCGGCACCAGATGCTCCGCCGCCAGCATGCCGGACAGAATGGCGTTATGGCTGCCCTTGATGCGCGGCACATTGACCAGCCCGGCCGCGCAGCCGAGCAGGACGCCGCCCGGGAAAACCAGCTTCGGCACGGATTGCCAGCCGCCTTCGGTGATGGCACGCGCGCCATAGGACAGGCGCCGGCCATCCTCGAACAGGCCGCGGATGCGCGGATGGGTCTTGAAGCGCTGGAATTCGCCGAAAGGCGAGAGGGTCGGGTTCTCGTAGTTGAGATGGACGACGAAGCCGACCGCGACCTGATTCTCGCCGAAATGGTACAGGAAGGACCCGCCGCCGGTGCGGTCATCGAGCGGCCAGCCGAATGTGTGCTGCACCCGGCCCGGCCGGAATGTCTCGGGCCTGACCTGCCAGATCTCCTTCAGCCCGATGCCGAATTTCTGCGGCTGCCGCCCTTCATCCAGGCGATAGCGGGCGATGGCGATCTTCGCGAGCGAGCCGCGTGCGCCTTCGCCGAGCAGCGTGTAGCGGCCGCGCAGCTCCATGCCGCGGGTGAAGCGCGCGGTCGGGGCGCCATTCCGGCCGATGCCCATGTCGCCGGTGGCCACGCCGATGACGGCGCCGCCCGCGTCGAACAGCAGTTCGGCGGCCGCGAAGCCGGGATAGAGTTCGACGCCCAGGGCTTCGGCATGCCGCGCGAGATACTGCGTCACCAGCCCGAGCGAGCCGACGAAGTTGCCATGGTTGCTCATCAGCGGCGGCATGATGAAGTTGGGCAGGCGGATGCTTCTGCCGCGGGTCAGGAAGCAGAAGACATCTTCCGTCACCGCGGTCGTCAGCGGCCGGGCGGCATCCCCGCGCCAGTCCGGCAGCAGGGCGTCCAGGCCCGCCGGATCGATGACGGCGCCCGACAGGATATGCGCCCCGACTCCGGCGCCTTTTTCCACAACCACGACCGAGATCGAAGGGTCGAGCTGCTTCAGCCGGATGGCGGCCGCCAGGCCGGCGGGGCCGGCACCCACGACGACCACGTCGTACTCCATGCTGTCGCGCGGCGCCTGCGCGGGCACGCGATCGGTCACCGGGCGATCATCGACGCGTCGATGGTCGCGACCAGACCGCTTCGGATCTCACCCGCGCGCGCCGCATCGATGAAGGCGGTGGCCTGCAGGGGCAGGTAGCGCACCGTGTGCAGCCCGATGCAGCCCAGCGCCGCCGACAGATAGGGCGTGAGGAAATCCGGCTGGTTGGCGCGATCGCCGCTGAAGACGCCGCCGGACGCGATGCCGACGAAGACCGGGCGGTCCGGCAGCATGCCGACCTTGCCCGCCGGCGTCGGCTTGATGGTGCGGCCGACGCGCAGGACCTGGTCGATCCAGGCCTTCAGCACCGACGGGACGGTGAAATTGTTCATGGGCGTGCCGATGACCAGGACATCGGCGGCCTCGATTTCCCGGATGAGCCGCTCGGAGAGGCCGACCGCATCGCTCGCCGCGCCGGCGGCGAGCGTCGCCGGCGAGGACAGCACGGCGGCGTAGTCGGCCTCGTGATGGGGGATCGGCTCCAGGCCGAGGTCGCGGCGGATGATGGTGGCGCCGGGCATGATGGCGGCAAGCCTGGCGACGATCGCGGCGGAGAGCGCGCGGCTGTGGGAGCCCGGCCGCGGGCTGCAATCGATATGGAGGATCTTCATGCGCCTTGCTCCAGCGGCTTCACGAAGCCGATGACCGCGTCGACGAGCCCTTCGCGCTTGTAGAAGCGGCGGGCATTGGTGTTGGTCGCGGCGGTATCCAGCACGAGACGGCGGCAATACTCGTCGACGCCGATCGCCGAGAGTTCCTGCAGCAGCGCCGCGCCCAGGCCTTTGCCGCGCTGGCCCGCATCCGCCACCAGGTCGTCGACATAGAGAAAATGCCCGTGGATGAGGTTTTCCATCATCCGGTAGCCGGCGACGGCGACGACCCGGCCGCCCTCCCAGGCCGCCAGTACGCGATAGCCGTCGGCTGCCATGCCCGATGCCCGCTCCACCCATTCGGCGGCATCCTTGAGGTGGGGGCGCAGCTGCGCGATGACCGGAAAGCAGGCGACCAGTTCGTCATGGCTGCGGGCGTCCCGCAGGATGATCCCGGGCGGCGGCGACGGTGCGGCGAGCTGTGCGGGCATGATGGGTTCTCCCGGATTGGTCCTTGGTCCGGGAGGATTAGCGCCCGCGTGGCTGCCGGTTCAGGACCAGAAAGCCGCAACCGGGATGGACCAAGACCGGGCGGGCGGAGCGCCCGGCCTGTCCGCCGGCGGTGCTGATCGCCGGACCGGCCGACGCCCAGCGGATGGCGCGCGAGGATAGTCTCGGGCAGCGCCTCTTCATCCTGAATCTGATGATGGATTGCCCGGGCAACCTGGGGGCGGAAAGGCTGCGATCTCTCGTCGATCGCACCAGGGAGGCGATCCTTCGCGCCGTGCCCGGCGCACGGGGCGAAGGGGTGATCGCCGGGATCAATTCCGGCCTGATCGTGGCGCGGAGCGGCCTGTTCTTCACCGGCAACAGAGACGATATCTGTCGCGGGCTTGCCAGCATCTTCACCGACGCGGCCGCCCAGGCCGCCAGGGAATAGGGCGCGGTCCACCGACCGCGATCCGGTCCGAACCTCAGTAGGCGTCATGCTCCCGATCGCGCGCGATCAGCATGATGGCTTCGCAGATGTCGACGCGCTTGCGGACCATCACCTCCGCGACGGTGCGCGCGGCCAGCATCGGATCGGCCGACAGTTCGTAGCGCTTGCGCATGGTGACCAGCGCGCCCTGGAAGGCGGCATCCGGGCGCAGCCCGGCGAGGCGATCCCAGTCACCGGGCGCGATCGGCTTGCCGAGATCGATCGGCGCCGCCGCCGGCGTCCGCGGCGGCGGCGCGTGCGGCTGCAGCTTTGACGGCTCGAACCCGAAGACCTGCTGGGCGAGGGATGGCTTCCGGCGGCGTCGCATCACGGCGGCCAATATAGCGAGCACACCGGCTGCGATGAGCGCATAAGGCCATATATCCATGACGACGTTCCCCGGCCGGCTGTTTCCGGCAGGGTATCATGGCCGCGGTGCCGCGCGATGGCGGACAGGATTGCCTCTCCGCATCAGACCACTGTGACTGGACATTTCGATATCGATACCATAGCCTCGTCACTCTGTGCCAGTCGGCGAAGCTGGGCTGGAACGACACCGATCAGCCGCGGGGCGGACCCATGCCAACCATCGCGTACCAGTCGTTCAATGCGAATTCCAGCTCGACCCACGGGCTGGCGTCGATCAGCAGCCAGAACTTCACGCGCCAGACCAATGCCCATGCGACCGGGCAAGGCCATCAGGCGCTGGTGCTGCCGCATATTTCGGGGCACCTGACCTCCCCCGTCGAAGGCCCCGCCCATCTGCGGCCGGTCGAGAGCCTGTCCGGGCCGCAGACCGTGACCACCTTCGGCGCCCAGGTCTCCCTGGCCTTCCAGAATTTCTACCGCTCCCTGGGGTCGATGCCGGACATCATGGTGGTGGGCGAGCTCGACACCTCCCACCCGGATTTCACCGGCATGGTCGGGGGCACCGGCGTCAGCACCACGGCGCATCCGTCGAAGAAGGCCTGCCAGTCCTTCACCGCGATCAGCCAGAACGCCGTCGCTTCCGGCATCAGCTTCCTCGATAGCGGGGAAGGCTATGTCGTCTATGCGGTCGGCGCCCTGGTCGTCGTCTTCGTCCATGTGCCGAACCGGATCGCCACCAAATCCGACCAGACGGCGCAATTCTACCTGGACATCGCCGGGTCACTCGGCGGCAAGGCGAAGTACATCGACCTCATCATCGGGGACACCAACCAGCCCAGCTTCAATTTCAGCGCGCAGGTGCTGAACCAGGCGTTCAACACCAACGCCTATGTGAATGCCAGCAGCCAGGCCAATGTCAGCCGCTACGACAGCTGGAACGTGCCGGCCGGCGGTACCAACAGCGTCGGCACCAAGGTGTACGACATCGCCGTCTACCGGTCGGACATCAACATCCTGCGGCACAGCCCGGTCTATATCTCCCAGTCCGCCGGCGCCGTCACCGTCACCGATCACTGCGGGCTCGCGCTCAGCATCGAACGCAAATCCGGCACCTGACGGATCGCCCGGCGCCGGCCCTACCCCTCCTCTTCGCCGGGCCCCCGGCCGCGCTGCAGGCGGCTGACCGACACTTCCGTCACGCCGTCCAGATCGCGGACGCGCTGGGCGATGGCGGCAAGGTCGATGCCCTCGCGGGCGACCATCTCGAAGTGGAACTCCGCCACGTCGCCGGTCAGCTTGCGCACCGCGGTCGCTTCCAGCCGCTGCGCGGACCGTGCCAGCTGGTCGCAATAGACCGGAAAGCCATCGGCCTTCCCGTTCAGCCGGATGCGCAGCGCCGGCGCCCGCGGCGTGCCGAAATTCCAGGTTTCCATGGCGGCCAGGACACCCAGCAGCACCGCGCAGCTCAGGATCGCGAGCAGGCGGGATCCCGCGCCGATGCAGGTGCCGGTCACGAGGGCGAGGAAGACGAAGGTGAATTCCCGCGTGTCGCGTACCACCGTGCGCAAGCGGATCAGGCCCAGCAGCCCGACCAGCGCGAAGGCGATCGCCGAGGTTTCGATGGCCGAGGCCGCCTCGGCCAGGGCGCGGACCGCGACCGCGACCAGCGGCACCGTGACGACGCAGGTATGGACGAAGGATCGCGCGTAATAGAAGCCGCGATAGGCGCGCGCATAGGTCACCGCGATCGCGAAGCCGAGGCCCAGCGACAGAGCCAGGTCGCCGATGGCGGCGGTGATGCCCGCATCATGCATGGCCGGCGCCCCTGCCCGCCGCGGCGCCCGTCAGCTCCGCAGCCCCCGGCGTGCCCTCTCCAGGTTCTGCCGCAGCGTCGGATCGCGGCCGGCGACCGAGCGCATCGCGCTGTCCAGCAATTGCGCCGTGACCGTCGGCTCGATCGACGTCCATCCCTGCTGCAGGGAGCCCAGGGCGGTCGCGACCCCGAGCTGGTAGCGGTAGGAGCTGTTGACCAGGCCGCGCACGAGGTTGGCGCTGACGCCCGCCGAGGCATCCGGCCCGAGTTCGGTCAGGAAGCGGGCGAGGTCGACGCGGGCCGGGCGCCGGACCCGCTCATCCGGTGAGGTCAGGCGTTCGATGATCGCGGCGAGCCGCGCCTGCTGCGCGCTGGTCGCCGCCCGCGCCTGTCCGACCGCGAGAGGCGGCACGCTGGTGACCGGGATGGCGATCGCCTGCGGCTCCTGCCGTGGCGGGGGACGCGCCGCTTCCGCCGGCCGCGGGCGGTACTCCGTGAGCGGCGCGGCGGTCGCGGCGGCGGCCGGTGCCGGCGCCGCGCGGTCCCCGGTCGGCAGCTGAAAGACGAAGTCGCCGAGGCTGTAATTCTGGTCCCGCAGATAGCCGAATTGCGGGTTCAGCCGGTCGGCATCCCGCGTCACCTCCACCACCGCGTTCAGAAGGTAGCGCTGCAGCTCATCGCCGGTGACGAAGCCGTCCCGGTTCACATCCGCCTCCGGCCTCTGGCCGCGCAGCACCTGCGTCAGCAGATCGACCAGGATGCTCTTGCCTGGAACCGTCTGCGTCGCGGTGCCGGCGGTCAGGAATTGCCGGGCGCGCTGCAGCGTCGTCCTCTCGGAGAAGACGACGCTGGCGGGCCGCCCCTCGGCCGGATTCTCGCGGCCCTGGCTCTCGCGCGCCAGATCGGGCGTCGCGCCCCGGCGACTGAAGAAGCTGCCGGAGAAGCAGCTGTCGAAGACGAACATCATGTGGCGGGCATCGGGGACCCGGGCGTAAGCCTCGAACAGCGTCATCGGCAGCGCCATTTCCAGGAAGCGCTGGCGGTCCTGGCTGGGTTCCGGCGCATCGACGGGAATGATGAAGCCCATCGCGTCGGAGCCGACATCACGGGTCCAGCCATGGCCACCGAAATAGAAGAACAGCCGCGCGCCGGGCACCGCACCCCGCGTGCGGACGAAGGCATCGACGACGCGCACCAGGTCATCGGCGCCCAGGTCGTTATAGACCTCGACGCGGAAATTGTTCTCCTCCAGCGCCTCGCGCAGCCCGTCGATCTCCCGGCGCACGGCGTCGAGCGGGCGCCAATGCGCGTATCGGCTCTGCCCGATCAGCAGCGCATGGCTCTGCGTGTAGAGCGCCTGGACCTGGTTGCGGTGATCGACCGCCTGCAAGCCGGTCTCCGCAGCCGGGCGCGCGGAGACATAGTCGGGATCGCGCGCGGCGGCGGGGCCGGCCGGCACCGACGCCGCGAGCCATCCGGCGACGCAGGCGGCGATCAGCTGCCTGCACGCCGCGCGCCTTTCCGGTCGGGTCGCCATCTCGCCATCCTCCGTCAAGGGGTGCTGCGGCCGACGCGGAAGTCGACCATGCCGATCCAGCTTCGCGCCGCGTTCTGCGGATCGACCGTCGCGGCCCGCGTGTCGCATTCCTGCAGCAGCTCCGAGAACCCCGCCTGGGCGAGACGGGCGGACAGGCTGGTGCCGCCGCAGCCGGCGCCCCGCGTCGCATCCCGCGCCGCATCGCTGGACCTTTCGGCGAGGAAGGTGAAGTTCTCGACCGGCGCCTGCGGCTCCGCCGTCGTCGCCAGCACGAAAAGCTTCTCGACGCCGGTGGTGGTGACGTTGATGGTCAGCCCGCGCCGGAAGGCGCCGATCGAAGGCGCGATGCGCGCCGTCTCCCCCGGGCCCGGGAAGATCGCGACCGGGTCGCGATTGGCGTCGACATACAGCACGCTCACATCGATCGCGCGCTGGCCGGTATTCCGCACCGCCACTTCCACGCGGTCGCCTGCGGAGACCGCCACGGCCTGCCCGGGGCGGATCTGCTCGGCCGCGGTCTGGCCGCGGCGCGTGAGTGCGATTTCCACATCCATGCCCTGCAGGGGCTGCGCCGCGAAGCCGTTCGCCAGCCGCGCGACATTGACCCAGCGCGCGGCCGCCTGCAGCGCGCGGCGCAGCGCCGTGGCCAGCGTCGCCGGATCATCCGCCATCGCGACCGAGGCGGTCATGGTGTCGCCGGTGGTGACGTAGGACCCGTCCGGGCCGGCCAGCCAGATCCGGCTATCATCGGCCACCAGCGCGATATCCGGCGTGCCGGCTCCGGGTTCCAGCCACTGGATCTGCGCGCCGGCCCCCTGCGCCGGGTCGCCGGGGCCGCGCAGGGCTGCGACCGCGGTGGCGGCCCGTTCGATGCCGGTGACGCCCGGGCGGGCGGGCCTAGGCGCCGCCACGCGCAGCACCAGCGGGACCGCGCCTTCGGTCAGACGGGCGACCGAGCGGCCGATCGCGGCGGCATCCGGGGCGGCCGCGCCGCCATGCGCGATGGGCAGCAGGTCGCTGTCGAAGGCCCGCGCCTCCCGCACCTTGACGTAGCCGCGCGCCGCGCTGTCCGGCGCCAGCGGATCGTCGAGAATGGCGAGGATCGAATCCGTGGTGACGCCGTGCAGCTGCCCGGCCGGCAGCGTCAGCCGCGCATCCCGCTGGGCCGGCCACCATTGCCGGACGGGGCGGGCATCGCCGGCGATGGTGCGGTCGAGCCCGGTGCCGACGACGACCGGGGTCGGCCTGGCGAGTGCCCGTTCGGCATAGCGGCGCAGCACGGCATCGCGGTACTGCGCGAAGGACCCGGCGGGGTTGGCCAGGATCGCCTGCGACAAGGTGTAGGTGAAAAGCCCCTGCACCGGGGAGCTATTGTCCGGCATCCGGTGCTCGGGCGTGGTTTCGACGGATTGCGCCGCGAAGAAGCCGACATAGCCGGCGCCTTCGGCCGCCTGCTGGTCGATTTCCGGCACCGGTCCATCCGCGCCGCGCGCACCCCTGCTGCGGGGCGCCGCCGCTGCCGCGCGGCGCGCCTGTTCGATGGCCTCGACCGGGATGCCGAGGACTTCGGGCGGCACCAGCCGGTCTCGCGCGCCGTCCTGCGCCGCGGGCGCGCGGTCGATATAGCCGGAATGGCAGGCATCGAAGATCAGCCACAGGAAGACGCCCTTGGCCCGGAGTGCCCTGACCCATCCCGCGATTTCATGGTTAACGATGGCGTTCGCGACGCGCCCGTCCGTGGCGCCGGCGACGTCGCGCGGCAGGAAGATGGCGTCGAGGCCGTCCAGGGACCGCCCGCCGACATCCTCCGGCCGCGCCGGCTGCGCCGACCCGTGCCCGGCGAAGTAGATGACGATGGTGTCGCCGGCGGCGGCCGCGCCGGTCAGCCGTTGCACCGCTTCCAGGATCGCCGCCCGGGTCGGCTGCGGCGCGCCTTCGACGCCATCCGCGAGCACCTGGATGGCGGATGCCTCGAAGCCGAGCTGCGTCAGCACGCCGCGCATGGTGGCGACGTCCTGCCGCGGCCCCTGCAGGCTGTTGCCCGCCAGGTTCGGGTATTCGGACACGCCGACCAGCAGCGCCATGTTCCGGGCCGCGGCGGCCCAGGGTCCGCACAGCAGGAGAAGAATGAGGAGCGACGCGGCGGCGCGGCGGCTGCCGTTCATGAAGCCGAATGATCGGGGCATGATCGACCTCCTTCGGTGGGGCTTCGCCTGGTGTCGTCCTGGTGCGGCAGGGCAGCGCCGGCCGGCGCGCCGTGGGGCAGTCAGCGCAGGGCAAGGGCCCGCAGGATCGCCCGGCGGGAATCGTCGCTCAGCACGACCTGGCCGCCGCCCGGCATGGCCACCAGCGGTTCCAGGATCGGCGTGCCCGTGGGCGGGACGAGGAGCGTGCGGCCGGTGCCGTCATAGGCGACGCGCGCCGTCAGCCTGTCCGCTTCGGACAGTTCCACCACGGGTGCTTCCTGGAAACAGGGGCTGTTCCGGCCGGCCACGAAGGCGGAGGCGTCGGCTTCGTAATACTGCATGACCGAGTGGCGGTCGAAGCCGCTGCCGATCTCCCCGCCGGTCTGGAAGACGGTGTCGGGCGACTGGCTGGCGATCGGGTCGCCGACCAGGCGCATCTGGCTCCGCACGAATTCGGGCGTGAAGGGCGGGTTGCGCCGGGTCTGCAGCCATTCGACATTGAAGCCGCAATCGACCCGCTGGTGCTCGTGCATGAAGCCAAGGGCGTGGCCGAATTCGTGCAGGACGTAGAAGCGCCAGTTCACCTGGTTGGGCAGGGGCGGATCGGCGAAGAAATCGTCGCGGCCTTGCGGGGCCGGGAAGGACAGCACGACGCTGTAGCCGGGATGGCTGGTGATATCCTGATTGCGCCCGGTATTGCCCAGCATCCCGAGATAGGTCTCGCTGCCGCGGCGCGTCACCCAGACCCGGATATGGCTGCGCGGCCCGCCGGCATCGCAACGGCGGAGCCGGTCGTCGCCGAAATCGAACTGCGTCACCGCCCCCGCCAGCCATTCGCGGGCGACGTCGCGGACCCGGCGCACGAAGGCAAGATCGCCATCCACATCGGCCGAAGGGCCGAAGCACATGGTCAGGGTCGGCTCATGCCAGAGCCAGCTCCGCTTCAGGACGGCGCGGGAGGCGGCGAGCTGGTCGCCGGTCAGGCCGGCTTCCTGCAGCGCAGCCTGTTGCGCTGCCCATCGCAGGCTTTCATCCCCGAGCATGCGGCCGCTGTCATGCGCGCGCAGGGGCGCCCCGATGGCCAGCATGACCAGGGCCGAGGCCATCAGGCCAAGGAGGCGCGCGCCGCGCTGCGCGGGGCGCATCAGCGGGTGCCTCTCGCGGCGCTCCGGAACAGCGGCACATTGTCCGGCGGCGCCGGCGGCGGCGATGCCCGCACCGCCGGCGGTGGCCGGGGCACCGGCAAGGGCTGCGCGACGACGCAGACATTCTGCGGCTGCGCGAAAGTATCTTCGTACCGGAAGCCGTTGGTGCGGGAATAGCGCGCGGAGGGCCTGATGCGCGCCACCTCGACCGCGAGGTCGACACCGAGGCTGGCCGAGACATCGCGATTGAAGGCGTACTGCACGCTGCGCGCGACGATCGCGCGCCGCACCAGGAAATACCGCTGATTGCGGTCCAGATCGCGGCGCGCGTAGAAGGCCTCGATGATCGCGCTGACACTGTCGTCGGTGGTGTTCAGCTCCTCCGCGCCACCGAATGTCTGTTCGACGCTATAGCGTTCGGACGCCGCCGCTTCGGCGGAAAGCGGCAGGCCGATGATCTGCGCGATCACCCCGGCGCCGGTTTCCACCGTCTGCGTCGCCGTGGGGGCGGCGAACTGCTCTCGCCGCACGCCGGCCTGGGCGGCGAAATCGCCGACCGTGAACTTGGTGCTGTCGGCCGCGACACGGAAGATCGACCCTGGCCCATCGAAGGCCGAGGGCGTCGCCAGGCAATTCCATCCCGGCGGGAGAAAGCGGGCCACCGGCGTCACCTGGCTGTCATTGCGGCTGACGAGGCCGCAGCCGGGCACCAACGCCGTGCCGGCGATAACGATGAGCAAGCACGTCCTGCGCATGGTCATCCGCGTCCCTCCGTTCCCCGGGGGCAGATGCCCCTCAACGGCGCCGCCAATCGATCGAAGCATGACCTTGGCGTTACGGAAACGCAATCGGAATTAGGGGACACTTAACTACTTTGAGTGACATCGGTCACATGCAACAGGCGCCCCGCAGCGAAGATCGCGGCACCCGATGCAAGTCCAGGTTGCGGCGAGTTGTCCCAGGGTATGGATGCGGTAGGCGGTGAGGCCACCAGTCCACTCGAGAGTCGCCATGGCCCGACGGAGTTGGTCCGCCTCATCGGGGTGGAGCCGGCCGAGACGATCGCGAGCGCATCGAGGGCGGTGGCGGGAATCATCGCATCGGGCAAATCCCCAACCGTTGGGAATTTGAGGCGATGGAAACGCGGGAGCCTAATGTTCGGAGAGTGGTCGTCGCTTCGGCATCACCACGTTCCGGGCCAAGCCCAACGCTGCCATCACACGAATGGTCAGGTAGACGATATCCAATTCGAACCAGCGATGCCCATGCCGGGCTGAGCGTGGGTCGGCGTGGTGGTTGTTGTGCCAACCCTCGCCGTTGGAGATCAGGGCGACGAACACATTATTGCGGCTGTCCTCGTCCGTCTCGTAGTTGCGGTAGCCCCAGAGATGGCTCAGCGAGTTCACGGACCAGGTGATGTGCCAGACCACCACGGTCCGCACGAATACGCCCCAGATCAGCAGGCTGGCGCCGAACTGCAGCGCCTGCATCGTGGAACCGCCGCCGGCCAGCGACGTCGCCGCGCCGACGGCGAAGAAGGCGATCCAATGGGCCAGCACGATCCAGCCGTAGCGGCGCTCCAGCCACTTCTGAAACGGGTCGCGCACGATGTCCTTGGCATAGCGCTCATAGATGCCCAGGCGGTTGAGGTCGCCGTTTTCCACCAGCATCCAGCCGACATGACCCCAGAAGAAGTTCACCAGCGGGCTGTGCGGGTCGGACGGCTGATCGGCATGCTCATGGTGACGGCGATGCACCGCGACCCAACGGGCCGGCGTATCCTGCATGCAGCACACGCCAAGAACGCCGAGGATGCGCTCGACCCAGCGGGGAACCACGAGGCCACGATGGGTCAGCAGCCGGTGGTAGTAGAGGTTGATGCCAAGGCTGCCGAACACGTACAGGCCAAGCGCCGCCAGCACCACGCCTGTCCAGCTGAACAGCCAGGGCAGCAGCGCGAGCAGCGCCACGAGATGGTACAGCCCGACCGTCACCGCATAGCGCGGCACGATCCGGCCGCGGTTCACGCGAGCCGGCAAAGGCAGCTTCCGGGATCGACGCACGGCGGGGGAGGCAGAAGCGGCGGCGTGATCCAAAATCGCGTCTCCATGGCAATCGGCAGGCGCAGTTGCAACGCAAGCTGACCCGCATCGCTCGTTTGGAATAGCAAAATTGGAGACGGAGCGAGCGAACCAGTTTGGTCCTTACCGCCCGACCTGGCTTCCACCGGAGCAGCCTTCTCGTTTCGGGCACTACCCGTCAAATTGGCGCCCGATTCGCAGGCGATCCATAGTCGTTACGTGATCCTGGGGCGTGGGTCTGCCCGCGCATGACGCGACAGGCGCCTCTCCCGGGCCGATCTGGTCATGCGCCCGCGGTTCGATCCACACGATTCTGCCCCTCGGCGACGCCGCTCGCGGTCGGAACAGCCGGGAGAGCCACCGGCAGCCGGCGCCGCCGCAGTGCCTCTGGCCTGTCGCCAAGCGTGAGGACTGGCTCACAGGAGGCGAGAATTGCCGCGGCAGCGCTGCCCAGCCACAACAGCTCTTGTGGGCTGGTTTATGGATCAAGCAGCCTGGAGCCGCGTAAGTGCCTAATTTTACTGGGGGAAATGGCGGACCCGATACGATTCGAACGTACGACCTCTGCCTTCGGAGGGCAGCGCTCTATCCAGCTGAGCTACGGGTCCCCAGGGCGTCGCTTCTAGCCTGCCCGCCGCCGGGAAGGAAGCCCCGCCAAGCGCTTTCGCGCCCGGCGGGCGCAATTACACCGTCACGCGCACTTCCCGCCCGCGGCCGAGGCCCAGCATCAGCAGGCCGCCGACCAGCACCGCCAGGCCGCAATAGGCGATCGCCCCGGTCGCGCCGAAGCCATCCACCAGCAGCCCGCCCAGCACGGCGCCGGTCGCGATCGCGACCTGGAAGGTGGTGACCAGCAGCGCCCCCGCCGCTTCCGCATCCGCGCCCGCCGCACGGGTGTTCCAGGTCTGGAACCCTACCGGCAGCGCGCCGAAGGCGAAGCCCCAGCCGGCGACCGCGATGGCGGAGACCGCCCGCGACGTGCCGAAGCCGAGCAGCGCGAAGGCCGTCACCGCCAGCAGCAGCGACCCGAGGCCGACGGCCAGCCGCGCACTCCGCCCCGCCACGGCCCCGCCGGCCAGGTTGCCGAAGAAGCCGCCGATGCCGAAGGCCAGCAGCACCAGCGACATCGTCTGCACCCCCAGATGCGGCACCTGTTCCAGGAAGGGCCTAGTGTAGGTGAAGCCGGCGAAATGGCCGGAAATCACGAACATCACCGCGATCAGCCCGATCCGGATGCCCGGGCGGCGGAACAGGCCGAGCATGCCCTCCGCCCCGCTCGCTGCCACCGGCGGCAGCTTCGGCATGGCTGCCACCTGGAACAGCAGCGCCAGAGCGCCGATCACGCCGGCCACCAGGAACACCGCCCGCCAGCCCCAGAGATCGCCCAGGAAAGCGCCGACCGGCGCCGCGCAGACGGTCGCGAGGGACACGCCGGTGAAGATGATCGACATCGCCCGCGGCAGCAGCCGCGGCGGCACCAGCCGCATCGCGAGTGCCGCCGCCAGCGCCCAGAAGCCGCCGAGCGCCACGCCCAGCAGCACCCGCGCCGCCAGCAGCATCACCACATGGGTCGCGAAGGCGGCCAGCAGGTTGCTGGCCAGCAGCAGCAGGGTCAGGCCCCAGACCACCAGGCGCCGGTCGATCCGCGCCGTGCCGATCACCACCAGGGGTGCGGCGACCGCGGCGACCAGCGCCGTCGCGGTCACCGTCTGCCCCGCGGTGCCAGCGGAGATCGCGAGGTCGGCGGCGATCGGCGTCAGCAGGCTAGCAGGCAGGAATTCCGCCGTCACCAGCCCGAAGACGCCGAGCGAAAGGGACAACACCGCGGCCCAGGCCGCACCCGAGCCTTCCGCCACCGGGGGCGCCGCGGCACCGACACACACTGAATCCGACATGACAGCCCATCACTCTGTTGCGTTGCAGCAGAGATAGAAGCGTCGTGCGGGCGTTTCCATGCTGGAAACGCCCGCTTGCTTGATCGTTCGTCCAGAACAGGCCGGGAAAGGCCTACAGCTCGGACTTCAGGATCTTGCAGCCATCCTCGGCGGTCAGGATCGAGATGGCGCGGCGCATCACGCCTTCATTGCCGCCACGGACCGAGGACCAGTTGCCGGCGATGACGAAGATGGCGGCGATGGCCACGGTGCAGCCGCCACGGGCGGATTCGAGCAGGCCCTTGAGTTCACTTCCTTCGGCCGGCCGGATTGCAGGCTCTTGTTTAACGCCCCCTTCAACCGGGGCGCGATTCCGGTGACATCTGCTCAATGCGTCCGGCTCTGCCCGCGGCCCGTTCCCCACCGGACGTTCCGGCGTTCGCATGCTAGAAATCCTCGCATGCTTGACCCTTCGTCCAGGCTGGGTACGCCGTCTTCAGGCGATCCGCTGACCGACATGCTGCGCGGCCTGCGCCTCGACGGTGTCGAATATGGCCGCTGCCGGCTGGCCGTGCCCTGGGGGCTGCATTTCAGCGGCCGGCAAGGGCCGCGTTTCCATTTCATTGCCGAACACCCCTGCTGGCTGCGCCGGCCGGATGGCGCGTGGGAGGAGTTGCGGCCGGGCGATGCCGTGCTGCTGCCGCGCGGCAGCGACCATGCGCTGGCCAGTTGCCCGGACGTGCCGCTGCATGCCTTCGCCCGCGATGCCTGCGTCGCGATCTGCGAGAATGTCTATGACTACCGCTTCGCGGGCGATGGCGCCGGCAGCGTGCTGTTCAGCGGCACGATGCGCTTCAACATCGATGGCATGCACCCGCTGCTGCGCATGATGCCGGAGGTGATGCGCGCGCAGGAGCTGATGGCCGATGACCCGACCATCGCGCCGATGCTGGATGCGATGGTCTGCGAAGTGGCGATGGACCGGGTCGGCGCCGGCGGCATCGCGGCGCGGCTGGCCGATGTGCTGGCCGCCAAGATCATCCGGTCCTGGGTGGAACATGGCGGCGGCGACGCCACCGGCTGGCTGGCGGCGGTACGCCACCCCGATCTGGGCCGCGTGCTCGCCGCCATCCATTTGCAGCCGGACCGGGATTGGAGCGTGGCGGCGCTGGCCGGCATCATGGGCGCGTCCCGGTCCCGCTTCGCGGAGAGCTTCACGACCAGGCTGGGGGAAACGCCGGCGCGCTACGTCGCGATGGTGCGCATGCACCTGGCCCGGCACTGGCTGCAGCAGGACCGCGCCCGCATCGCCGAGGTGGCGGCGCGGCTCGGCTACGACTCCGAAGCCTCCTTCAGCCGCGCCTTCAAGCGCATCATCGGCATGGCGCCGAGCGAAGCGCGGCGCGGGTGATACTGGCGTGGCGCCCAGGCGCCCCATCTGCACCGGATCGCACAGGAGACGCCCCGATGGATATCCACCGCAACGGCTCACGCCCATCCGGCGCCGGCCCGGCCGAGTACTTCACCGGCCGGGTCCGGATCGACCCGCTGATCGCGACGCCGGATCCGGCCCGCCTCGCCGGCGCCCAGGTCACCTTCGAGCCCGGGGCGCGCACCGCCTGGCACACGCACCCGCTCGGGCAGTCCCTGATCGTCACCAACGGCCTCGGCTGGGTGCAGCGCGCGGGCGGGCCCGTCGAGGTGATCCGCCCGGGCGACGTGGTCTGGTTCGCGCCGGGGGAGAAGCACTGGCACGGTGCCACCGCGACCACCGGCATGACCCATATCGCCCTGCAGGAACGGCAGGACGGCAAGGTCGTCGACTGGATGGAGCAGGTGAGCGAGGCGGATTACGGCGCGGGGCCGCCGGCCGCCTGACGCGGCCGCCAGAGCAGATCCCGCGCAGGCGGAATCGCCGGAGCGGCTGAAGATGCTCGACAAGACAATAGGCTGGAGCATCTGAAGCGAGCCGGGGTGAACGGACAATGCCCTGGCGTCAGGGCGTGTCCTTGCCCTGGCGGAAGCCCTCGTGATGACGAATCACCTCCCGGATGACGAAGGCGAGGTACTTCTCGGCGAATTCCGGGTCGAGCTGCGAGTCCTTGGCCAGGGCGCGCAGCCTGGCGACCTGGAATTCCTCGCGCGCCGGATCGGCGGGCGGCAGGTCGTGCCTGGCCTTCAGCGCACCGACCCGCTGCGTGCAGCGAAACCGCTCCGCCAGCATATGGATCATCGCGGCATCGATATTGTCGATGCTCCGGCGAAGGTCGAGCAATTCCGTCAGCGGGGTCTGATCGTCCGGCACAAGGCCCTCCCGATACGATCTGCAGGTTGTCCGGCCGGAATGCGTACCACGCCCCCGGCCGGACGTCGCCTGGGCGGGCTTATTCCGCCGCGCCGGAGAGCTCCGCCACCAGCAGGCCGAGGGCGGCGACATCCAGCCCGCCGCGGCCCGAATTGCACAGCGCTTCCATCATCTGCGCGGCGGCGGCCGTCACCGGCGCATGCATGCCGTGGTCGCGGGCGGCGCCGATCGCCAGCCGCATGTCCTTGCGCATCAGTTCCGCGCGGAAGCCCGGCGCCGTCTTGCCGTCCAGCCAGCGCCTGGCGTGGTTTTCCAGCACGAAGGATTTGGCGGACCCGCCGAGCAGCGCTTCGCGCATCGCGGCCGGATCGAGCCCCGCCTTCTTCCCCATCACCAGCGCTTCGAACACCGCCTGCATGGTCGCGGTGATGATCAACTGGTTGCCGGACTTGCAGACCTGGCCGGCACCGGCCGGGCCAAGGTGGCGCACGGTGCGGCCGACCGCGGCGAAGACCGCCTCGGTGGCAGCGAAGGCGGCGGCGTCACCGCCCACCATGCAGGTCAGCACGCCGTCGATCGCGCCCTGCGGGCCGCCGGAGACCGGGCTGTCCAGCAGCGCCACGCCCTGGGCCGCCAGGCGCCTGGCGAAATCGGCGGTGGCCGCGGCGGCGATGGTCGAGAAATCGATCACCACCGTCCCCGGCACCGCGCCTTCCGCGATGCCGCCGGGGCCGAACAGCACTGCGTCCACATCGGGCGTGTCCGGCACGCAGAGCGCGATGCAGGCGGCGCCGCGGGCGGCCTCCGCCGGGGTCGCGGCCCAGGCCGCGCCGGCGGCTTCCACCGCTTCCGCCTTCGCCCGGCTGCGGGTGCTGACCGTCAGCGCGAAGCCGGCCTTGGCGATATTCGCCGCCATGGCCGCGCCCATCACGCCCATGCCCACGAAGGCCACCCGCGCGGGCGGCGTGATCTTGTTCATTCTGTCCGTTCCCCTGGAGGACAATGTCTGGCGAACGGATTCACGCCTCCGGGCCATGCCCTTCGGCGATCCGCTTCGCGTTCAGCGCGTCGGCTTCGGCGGCGTCGCGCCGTAGTCATAAAAACCCTTGCCGGTCTTGCGGCCGAGCCAGCCGGCTTCGACGTATTTCGCCAGCAGCGGTGCCGGGCGGTACTTGGAATCGCCGAGCCCGTTGTGCAGCACCCGCATGATCTCCAGGCAGGTGTCGAGGCCGATGAAATCCGCCAGCTCGAACGGGCCCATCGGGTGGTTGCAGCCGAGCTTCATGCCGGTGTCGATCGAGACGATGTCGCCGACGCCTTCCTGCAGCGCCACCACCGCTTCGTTGATCATCGGCATCAGCACGCGGTTCACGATGAAGCCCGGATAGTCCTGCGCATTGGCGGTCTGCTTGCCGAGCGTCTCCGACAGGGCCCGCACCGCTTCGAAGGTGGCGTCGTCGGTGGCCAGGCCGCGGATGATCTCCACCAGCTTCATCACCGGCACCGGATTGAAGAAATGCATGCCGATGAAGCGCGCCGGCCGGTCGGTCGCGGCCGCCAGCCGGGTGATCGGGATGGAGGAGGTGTTGCTGGCGATGATCGCTTCGGGCTTCAGCACCGGGCAGAGCGTTTCGAAGATCCGGCGCTTGATCTCCTCCCGCTCCGTCGCCGCCTCGATGACGATGTCGGCATCCTTGAAGGCGGCGTAGTCGGTCGCGGTCGCGATGCGGGTCAGCGCCGCGTCCTTCGCCTCCGCAGTGACGGAGCCGCGCTGCACCTGGCGATCCATGTTCCTGGCGATGCCGGCCATCGCCTTGTCCAGCGCGTCCTGCTTCACGTCCAGCATGACGACGGACAGCCCCGACAGGGCCGCCACATGCGCGATGCCGCTGCCCATCTGCCCGGCGCCGATGACGCCGATGACGCCGATTGTCTCAATCGCCACAGCCTGTCTCCTCATCGCGAATGCAAAGCGGCGCAGGGCCTCTGCCGCGCGCCGGCCCAGTCTAGCCCGGCGCTGTTGCCCTTTTTCGGGCCCGCCATCCCTGCCGGCAACCTTCCCAGACTGCGCCGGCCAGAGCGTGATCGGTTGAGGTGGAATCACCGAAAACCGTGAATCACGCGATCAAACAAAGCTCTGGAGCAGGATGCGTGAGCGCTTGCGAGCGCATCCTGCCCTAGTGCCCGGCAGCCTGCAGGTCCCGCCGGAACTGCTGCCCAGCGACCCGCAGGCGATCATTCGCCTCGCCCCAGGATCCGTTTCGCCAGATCAGCAAGCGGAAGACCTGGTCGCGGGACCGGCGGGCCCGGTCGAGCGCGGCGGTGGCCCGCGGGTCGCCAGCGAATAATGGTCCGAGCATGGCCATGCATTGATTGGCCAGGGGATGCAGGCGGCGCAGATCCTGTGCCTGCGCCTCCGTCGGGATGTCCGCATCGGCCAGTTGCTGCGGCGCCGGCGGGTCGCCGCGCCAGGCCAGGCGCCGCGTCACGTCGGGGAACTGCTCGGCCAGCCGCGCGTCGCAGGCGACACCCGGCTCGGGCCGCGGCTCCTGCGCCACGGGCGGCCCGGCCGCGGCGCAAGCGATCAGCGCTGCGACGGCAAGCGCCGCGGCCGGGCGGCGCATGCCCCGCTCCGGCTCCGGCCTTACTTCTTGTCGAGCTCGGCTTCGAGTTCCGGGATCACCTTGAAGACGTCGCCGACCAGGCCGTAATCGGCCACCTGGAAGATCGGCGCCTCCTCGTCCTTGTTCACGGCGACGATGACCTTGCTGTCCTTCATGCCGGCCAGGTGCTGGATCGCGCCCGAGATGCCGAAGGCGATGTAGAGCTCCGGCGCCACGATCTTGCCGGTCTGGCCGACCTGCATGTCGTTCGGCGCATAGCCGGCATCGACCGCGGCGCGGGATGCGCCGATGGCCGCACCCAGGCGATCCGCGACGCCTTCCAGGATCTTGAAGTTGTCGGAGGAGCCCATGGCGCGGCCACCCGAGACCACGATCCGCGCCGCAGTCAGCTCCGGCCGTTCGCTTTTCACGATCTCGGCGCTGACGAAGGTCGACAGGCCCGGATCATCGGCACCCGGCGCCGCTTCGATGGCGGCGGAGCCGCCTTCGGCCGCGACGGGGTCGAAGCTCGCGGCGCGAATGGTCGCGACCTTCTTCGCATCGGCGCTCTTCACCGTCGCCAGCGCGTTGCCGGCATAGATGAAGCGCTGGAAGGTATCGGCATCGACGACGCCGGCGATGTCGCTGATGATCTGCGTGTCGAGCAGGGCGGCGACCCGCGGCATGACATTCTTGCCGCCGGCGCTGCCCGGGGCGAGAAGATGGCTGTAGCCGGGCGCGAGGGCGACCAGCAGCGCCGCCACCGGCTCCGCCAGGCCATTGGCGAAGGCCGGGCCATCGGCCTTCAGCACGCGGGCGACACCCGGCAGCCTGGCCGCGGCCTCGGCGCCTTCGGCGCCCAGGACCAGCACATGCACATCGCCGCCGATCTTCTGCGCCGCCGCCACCGCCGACCGCGTCGGCTGGCTGACCGTGGACCCGCTGCGGTCCGCGAGGACGAGGACGCTCATCTCAGATCACCTTCGCTTCATTGCGCAGCTTGTCGACCAGTTCGGCGACGGATCCCACCTTCTTGCCGGCCACGCGCTTCGGCGGCTCCTCCACCTTCAGGGTGGTCAGGCGGGGGGCGGCGTCGACGCCGAGATCGGCCGGCTTCACCGTTTCGATCGGCTTCTTGCGCGCCTTCATGATGTTCGGCAGGGAGGCATAGCGCGGCTCGTTCAGGCGCAGATCCGTCGTCACGATCGCCGGCAGCTTCAGGGTCACGGTCTCGAGCCCGCCATCCACTTCCCGCGTCACGGTCGCCGTCTCGGCGCCGAGTTCGAGCTTGGAGGCGAAGGTGCCCTGGCCCCAGCCGAGCAGCGCCGCCAGCATCTGGCCGGTGGCGTTCATGTCGTCATCGATCGCCTGCTTGCCGAGGATGATCAGGCCCGGGTTTTCCTTGGCGACCACGGCCTTCAGCAGCTTGGCGACGGCCAGCGGCTCCACGATGCCATCGACCTCGATCAGGATGCCGCGATCGGCGCCCATGGCAAGCGCGGTGCGGATCTGTTCCTGCGCCGCGACCGGGCCGATGGAGACGGCGACGATCTCGGTCGCCGCGCCCTTCTCCTTCAGGCGGACCGCTTCCTCGACGGCGATTTCGTCGAAGGGGTTCATCGACATCTTGACGTTCGCCGTCTCGACGCCCGTCTGGTCCGCCTTCACGCGGACTTTCACGTTGTAATCCACCACCCGCTTGACGGGGACGAGGAGCTTCATGGCGAGGGCCGTGTCCTATTATGGGGGCGCGGCAACCCCTGGCATGGCCGCGCTTCCGACCGGCGATGAGCACCAGGCTTCATCGCGCGCGCCGACCCTAGGGAAGCCGGTCCTGGCAGGCAAGCCGCCCTTGGCTCAGCGTCCCTGAATGAGCATCAGCAGCGCGAACAGCGCCAGCGCCAAGGCCTGCAGCCCGACGCGCCAGCGCATCAGCCGGTTGGAGCGGCCGGGGTCGCCACTGGTGCGCGCGACGCCGAGCAGGCCCGCGAAAAGCACGCCCAGCACACCGAGCATCGCAATCAGGATCAGAATGGTGAGCGCCGTCTTCATGCCGCCACCCTAGTCCCGGGCCGGGCAGCCGTCACGCCGGGGGCGGCACCACGCCAGCCATGCGCCGATCCCGGGTCGCCAGCCGCCGCCAGCAACTTTTCCCCGATATCCACAAGGCATCTCACAGATTAGTGAGGTTTCGGGTCGCCCGGATCAGGCGGCCCGGCCTGGGCCAGTGCCGCGCCCGGCTCGCTCCATCACCGCGGCGCTTGACCCGGCCCGCGCCGATCTGGTCCCTCCACGGGCATGATGCGCCGTCCGATGCTTGCGATCCTGCTTTTGCTGCTCGCGGCCCTGCCGTTGGCAGGTCCCAGCCCTGCCATGGCCCAGGCCGCGCCGGCGGAAGAACTCGCGCCCGCGGCACCGCCACCGCCGGCACCTGCCGCGACACCCGCGCCGGCGCCGCGCCCGGCCGCCGCCCCGGCGCGCCCCGCCGCCGCACCCGCCGCCGCCCTGCCGCCGGGCGAGGCCGACCGGCTGATCCAGCTGCTGCAGGATGACCGCCGCCGGGCGGAACTGCTGCGCACGCTGCAGGCGCTCTCCACCCTCGAACGCCAGCGACCCGGCAGCCCGCCAGCCGCCGCACCCGCGCCCGCGCCGGCGGAGCCCGCCCCGCCCCCGGCCGCCGCCCCACCGCCGGCCCCCGCCGCGCCCACCCCGGCCGAGCAGTTCCTGGCGCCCAATACGCTCGGTGCGCAGCTTCTCATGGGCGCGTCCCAGCGCCTGTCCGCCCTTTCGGACCAGCTCGTCACCGCGACCCAGGCCCTGACCGATCTGCGCGGCATGGCCCGCTGGGCCTCCTCCCTCGTGCGGGACCCGGTCACCCAGCGCCGCGTCCTGGACGCCACCTGGAAGCTCGCGCTGATCTTCGGCCTCGGCCTGCTCGCCGAATGGCTGACCCATCGCGCGCTGCGCCGCCCGCGCGACGCGCTGGATGCCATGGCCCCGACCTCCGGCAGGAACTGGCGCTGGCTGCGCCGCATTCCCCTGGTCATCGCCCGCCTCGGGCTCGACCTGCTGCCGGTCGCCGCCTTCGCCATCATCTCCTATGGCGGGATCGGCGCCGTGCAGCCGCTGCCCACCACCCAGCTGGTCATCCTGTCGGTCAACAACGCCTACATGATCTCGCGCGCGGTCATGGCCGTCTCCCGCATGCTGCTGTCGCCGGCCTCGGCGCCGCTCCGCCTGTTGCCGGTGCATGACGAGACCGCCGCCTACATCACCATCTGGCTGCGGCGCATCACCCTGGTGCTGGTCTTCGGCTACGCCATCGCCGAAGCCGGGCTGCTGTTCGGCCTGCCCTGGTCCGCCTATGACCTGGTGACCCGCATCTGCCTGCTGATCGTCACCCTCTTCCTCATCATCGTCACCCTGCAGAACCGCCACACCATCGCGGAGTTGCTGCGCGCGCCCGAACTGCCGGAGACCGAGCACCCGGCCGCCTCCCGCCGGCTCGCCCGCTCCGCGCGGGACCGGCTGGCCGAGGTCTGGCACATCCTGGCCATCCTCTGGCTGCTGGCCGCCTGGGGCGTCTGGGCGCTGGAGGTGCGCGAAGGCTTCGAACGCCTCACCCGCGTCTCCCTGCTGACCATCGTCATCCTGAGCCTCGCCAAGCTCATCGACTTCGGCGCGCGGCGCCTGATCCATCGCGGTTTCCGCGTCGGTCCCGACCTCGCCGGCCGCTACCCCGGCCTCGAGGCGCGGGCCAACCGCTACCTGCCGGCGCTGAAGGGCATCGTCACCGCGATCGTCACCATCCTGGCGGGGCTGCTGCTGCTGGAAGCCTGGGGGCTCGACAGCTTCGCCTGGTTCGCGCAGGGCCAGCTCGGCAACCGCCTGGTCAGCTCCCTGGTGTCGATCGGCTTCACCATCTTCCTCGCCGTCCTGATCTGGGAAGTGGTCAATGCCGCGATCGCCCGCCACCTGCAGCGCCTGACCCGCGACAGCCAGGCCGCGCGATCCGCCCGCGTGCGCACCCTGCTGCCGATGCTGCGCACCGCCCTGCTCATCGTCATCCTGCTCTTCGTCGTGCTGAACGCGCTGTCCGAGATCGGCGTCAATGTCGCGCCCCTGCTGGCCGGCGCCGGCGTCGTCGGCCTCGCCATCGGCTTCGGCAGCCAGAAGCTGGTGCAGGACGTCATCACCGGCATCTTCCTGCTGTTCGAGGATGCGGTCGCGGTCGGCGACGTGGTCCAGCTCGGCGGCCTGTCCGGCGTCGTCGAGCAGCTCTCGATCCGTTCCATCAAGCTCCGCGCACTGGACGGCGCCGTCCACATCATCCCGTTCAGCGCGGTCACCACCGTCACCAACTCGACCCGCGACTTCGCCTTCGCGGTGCTCGACGTCTCGCTGATCTATGGCCAGGACCTGGATCAGGTGATCGAGGTGCTGAAGAAGATCGTCGCCGACATGCGCACGGAAGGCCGCTGGCGCACCGCCATCCGCGACGACATGGACGTCATGGGCGTCGAGAAGCTGACCGACACCGCGCTGTTCCTGCGCTGCCGGGTGAAGACCGATCCCACCCAGCGCTGGCCGGTGCAGCGTGAGCTCAACCGCCGCATCGAACGCAGCTTCGGCGAAGCCAGCATCCACATGTTCCCGCAGCCCGCGGCAACCCCGCAGCCCGCGGATTGACCATCGGTTGGCGCGGCGCCCCGGGGCCGCGTCGCCCGGGACAGCGTGTCACCCCAGCATCTGCAGCCCCGCCATCGCCGCGGCCCCGGCGAGGATCGCGGCGGCCAGGTTGCCGGTGACGTATTGCGCCGCCACCACCGCCATGGCCGCGGCCCAGCCGGTCCAGCCCCATTGCGCGAGGGAGGGCGCCACATAGGCGCAGAACAGCGGGCCGGGCAGGTGCTGCAGCAGGCGCTCCACGAAGCGCGGCGCCCGGACGGCGCGCAGGATCGCGTAGCCGCCGGCGCGGCAGAGATAGGTGACCGCGGCCATGGCGAGGATGGCGGCCAGGACGTCGGTACGGATCATGGCGGCGTGGCGCGGCGCGTTTCGAGGAGGGCGCCGAGCGCGGCACCAGCCAGCGCGCCGGCGATCAGCGGCCAGGGCGGGCCGGCGCCGGCGTACCAGAGCGCCAGGGCGATGGCGGCGGCGGTCAGCCAGGGCAGCAGGTCGCGCCGGGCGCCTTTCCAGATCGGCACCAGGATGGCGCAGAAGGTGGCCGGGGCCGCGAAATAGAGCGGGTGGCCGGGCGCCAGGCGCACCATGGTGCCCATCAGGTAGCCGGCGCCGACCGAGACCAGCCAGAACAGCCAGAGGCAGGCGCCGACGCCAAGCAGGTAGCCGGCATCGCGGCCGCCACGCTGCTGCTCCGCGACCGCGAGGGCATAGGAGTGGTCGACCAGGGTCGCGAGCGTGCCCCAGAGGCGCCAGCCGCGCAGGCGGTCGAGCCAGGGCGCCAGCGCCGCGCCCATCGGCGCCATGCGGATATTGACCGCGAAGGCGGCGATGGCGGCGCCGAGGATCGGCGCCGGATCGGCCCAGAGGTCGAGCGCGAAGAGCTGGGCGGAACCGGCGAAGACCAGGGCGCACATCAGCAGGGTCTCGGCCAGGGTCAGCCCGCGGGCGTCGGAGATGACACCGACGACTAGGCCGAAGGGGATGGTGCCGATGACCAGCGGCATGGCCTGGCCGATGCCGCGCCGGATGCCGGCGCGCGTGAAGACGATGCCGGATGCCGGCCGGTCGGGCGGTGATGTCACGCCTGGCGCCGCGCGATGATCCGCGCCTCGGCTTCCTCGAGGTCCATGTCGAGGGCACGGTCGGCGACGCCGCGCGGGAAGCCGCCGCGGGCCAGCGCCGCCAGCGCCTTCAGGCGTGCGGCGCTATCCTGTGGCGCGCGGGCGAAGGGCCCCACGCGGCGGCGGCGGCATTGCGCCAGGGCGGCGTCGAGTTCGGCGTCGGGATCATCGGGCAGGGCCGCGTCCGCCGTGCCGGCATCGATGCCCTTGGCAGCCAGATGCGCGCCGATGGCACGGCGGGACCGGCCGGCGCGGGCCAGGCGGCGGGCGCGGCTGGCGGCGAAGCCGGCATCATCGACGGCACCGGCGGTGACCATGGCCGCGGCGATCGTGGCCGCGGCGGCGCGCCCGGCGGCGGTGGCGGCGGCGATGACCTCGCGCGGCTGACCCTCGGCTTCGGCGGCGCGGGCCCAGCGGTCGACACGGCGTTCGAGGACGCGGCGCAGCCCGGCTTCGGTGGCGGCGAAGCGCGCCAGATGCGCCAGCGCCGCTTCGCGCAGCCGCGCGGCATCCGGCGCGCGGCCGGCGGCGCGGCGCGGGCGGCCACGTCCCGGCTGTCCATTCTGATCCATCCGCGCCTATGTGCCACGGCCGCTGGCGCCAGGGCACCACCGGAGCGCAAGGCAGACGTCATATCGATGACGTTTGACGCGCCCGGCCGGCCTCTTCATTGTCCCTTGCCCGCTGGCGAACCTGCCGGCGGATCGCTTTCCGGAGAAAGGCTAGCCGTGATCCCCGCCCTGATGCCGACCTACAATCGCGCCGACCTCGCTTTCGAGCGGGGCGAGGGTGCGTATCTGTGGACGGAAGACGGTCGACGATTCCTGGATTTCGGCGCCGGCATCGCCACCAGCAGCCTCGGCCACGGCCATCCCCACCTGACCAAGGTGGTGGCAGAGCAGGCGGCGAAGGTGATGCACGTCTCCAACCTCTACCGTGTGCCGCAGGCGGAGCGCCTGGCGGCGCGGCACGTGGCCGCGTCCTTCGCGGACAGCGTCTTCTTCTGCAACTCGGGCGCCGAGGCGAACGAGGGCATGGTGAAGGCGGTCCGCAAGTACCACGCGGAGAATGGCCACCCCGAGCGGTTCCACATGATCTGCTTCGAGGGTGCCTTCCACGGCCGCACGCTTGCGATGCTGTCGGCGACGGGCAATGCGAAGTACCTCGCCGGTTTCGGCCCGCCGGTCCAGGGCTTCGAGCACGTGTCCTTCGGCAACATGAATGCGGTGCGCGACGCGATCGGGCCGCAGACCGCGGGCATCATGATCGAGCCGATCCAGGGCGAGGGCGGCGTGCGCCCCGCCGATGTGCGCTTCCTGCAGGAGCTGCGCGCCGTCTGCGACGAATACGGCCTGCTGCTCGCGCTGGACGAGGTGCAGACCGGCATGGGCCGCACCGGCAAGCTCTGGGCGCATCAATGGGCCGGGATCGAGCCGGATGTGATGTCCGCTGCCAAGGGCATCGGCGGCGGCTTCCCGCTGGGCGCCGTGCTGGCCAAGGAGCATGTGGCCCAGCACCTGAAGCCCGGCACGCATGGCACGACCTATGGCGGCGGCCCGCTCGCCTGCTCGGCCGGCAATGCGGTGCTGGACGTGGTGCTGGCGCCCGGCTTCCTCGAAGGCGTCGAGCGCGTCGGGCAGTCCCTGCGGCGCGGGCTGCAGGACCTGGCCGAGCGCCACCCGACGGTGGTGGAAGGCGTGCAGGGTTCCTGCCTGCTGGTCGGGCTGAAGCTGCACCCGACAGTGCTCAACACCGACCTGCAGGCGGCGGCGGTGCGCGAACACCTGCTGACGGTCGCGGCGGGGATGAACGTGCTGCGCGTCGCGCCGCCGCTCATCATCACCGATGCCGAGGTGGCCGAAGCGATGGCGGCACTCGACCGCGCGCTGGTCACGCTGACGCCGAAGGGCTGAGCGCCGCGGCCTGACTGGAGAGCGGCAACGCCCGGAGGGGTCCTCTCCGGGCGTTTGTCCGTTCAGGGTGCCCCGCAACCAGGCTCACTCCGGCTTGACCGCGGCTCTGCCGCCTGCGAGCAATGGTTCCTTCATCGCGTGCCGTCGTTACGATCGGCGCTGAAACAGAGGCTTTCACACGCCATGCGCGACCAGAGCGCGGCGCCGCCGCGGCGGCCGCGGCATTTCCTGGAACTGATGGACCATGACGCCGGTCAGCTCCGCCACATGCTCGACCTGGGTGCCCAGGCGAAGCGCGGCGAGCTCACGGGTCAGCCGCTCGCCGGCAAATCCGTCGCGCTGATCTTCGAAAAGCCATCGACCCGCACCCGCGTCTCCTTCGAGGTCGGCATCCGCCAGTTGGGCGGCGATGCCATCGTCCTCTCCGGCAAGGAGATGCAGCTCGGCCGTGGCGAAAGCCCGGCCGATACCGCCAAGGTACTCTCGCGCTACGTGGACGCGATCATGCTGCGCACCGACGACGTCCGGAAGATCCGCGAACTGGCGGAGCATGCGACGGTGCCGGTGATCAACGGCCTGACCGATGTCTCGCACCCGTGCCAGCTCATGGCCGACATGATGACCTTCGAGGAGCATCGCGGCCCGGTCGCCGGCCAGGTCATCGCCTGGACCGGCGACGGCAATAATGTCGCGCAGAGCTTCATCCAGGCGGCGGCACGCTTCGGCTTCACGCTGCGCATCGCGACGCCGCCCGAGTTGGCGCCACCGGCGCAGCTCATCGACTGGGCGCGCAAGGAAGGGGCGCGGATCGAGTTGACCAGCGACCCGCATGCCGCGGTCGATGGCGCGCGCTGCGTGGTGACCGATACCTGGGTGTCGATGTCGGACGAGCGCGATGGCGGACCGAGCAGCCGGCACAACCTGCTGGCGCCCTATCAATTGAACGCCAAACTGCTGAAGGGCGCGGCGCCGGATGCGATCGTCATGCACTGCCTGCCGGCGCATCGCGGCGAGGAGATCACCCAGGAGGTGATCGACGGCCCGCAAAGCGTGGTCTTCGACGAGGCCGAGAACCGTCTGCATGCCCAGAAAGGCGTGCTGCTCTGGGCCCTGGGCCTAGCCTGACCGATTTTTCCGCCCCTGCACGCCAGCCTCCCCGCCGATGCACCAGGGACGAAAAATCTCCCGTCGGGCTCGCGCCATGTTTCGGGCCGACCGAACAGAACTTTACAGGAACACAGGGCCTCGACAGACTCCCCGCGTAGCCGGGGGGAATCGGGCATGGCGATCAGGGGCGGGCTGCGCGCCGGGCAGCTTGGGGTGACGCTCATCGTGCGGGATGTGCCCGCCGCGGCGGCATTCTACCGCGCTGTGCTGGGAGCTAGGGAGATCGCCCGCTACCGCGGTACCGACCCGGTGCCGCCGGGGGAGGCCGCGCCGGATGCGATCGAAATGCGGCTCGGCGATGCGCATCTGCTGGTCACGGTGGAAAACCCCCGCTGGCGGGAAGCACCGCGCCCCGACTGGCCGCGTTCGCCGGAATCGGCCGGCACCACCTCCACCGCCTTCACCCTCTATGTCGATGATGTCGACGCGGTCTTCGCCCAGGCGCTGGCCGCCGGCGCCACCCGGCGCATCCCGACCGACGGGCCGGAAGATAGCTATTGGGGCGACCGTGTCGCCCAGTTCCTGGACCCCGCCGGCCATCCCTGGCGCATCCAGACGCGGCGGGAGGACATCGAACGTGCGGAACTGCCGGCCCGGCTCGCCGCCGCGCGGACCACGCGCCAGCTGGTGAAACAGGCCGCTCACTGAGCGCGCGCAAGGCCGGCCGGCGCCACGGGCATGGCCGCGGCGCGCCCAAGCCCCTATCTAGGGCGCTTACACGTGGAGCCTCCGATTGAGACCTCCGGGCCCGTCCGACCTGTGCGTCGGACCCCTTCGGTCATCGGACGCCCGTACCGAAGGCCCGCCCGCTCTTGTCCGATCCGACCCGCCCTTCCGCCACGCCGGATTTCCTCAATCATGACCGTCCGCCGGTGCCCGACATCGTGGTGCCGCGCGGGGTCACCCCCTTCCACCTGCGCGACCGCCCGGTGCGCGGGCGGCTGGTCAGGCTCGGCCCGCTCGCCGACGCGCTGCTGACCCGGCACGACAACAACCCGGCGGTCACCGCGCTCGCCGGGCAGGCGCTGGCGCTGACCGCCGGGCTCGCCGCCGCGCTCAAGTTCCGCGGCTCCTTCAGCCTGCAGGCCAAGGGTGACGGACCGGTCGCCATGCTGCTGGCCGATTGCACCGATACCGGCGCGCTGCGCGGCTATGCCCGTGCCGATGCCGAGCGCCTGGCCGCGCTGGCGCCGGACGCGGCGGCCAGCGCGCTGCTCGGCGCCGGCTACCTCGCCTTCACCTGCGACCAGGGGCCGGATATGGAGCGCTACCAGGGCATCGTCGCGATCGAGGGTGACAACCTGGCCGCCATGACCGGCGCCTATTTCCGCACCTCCGAACAGCTGCAGGCCCATGTCCAGCTCGCGGCCGCGCAGACCCCCGCCGGCTGGCGCGCCGGGGCCCTGATCCTGGAACGCGTGGCCGGCCAGGGCGGCATCGCCGCCGAGCTGACGGAGGACGAGCAGGAAGAGGCCTGGCGCACGGCGCTGGCACTCGCCGGCACCCTGACCGAGGCCGAGCTGCTGGACGACACGTTGCCGTCGGACCGGCTGCTGCACCGGCTGTTCCACACCGAAGGCGGGCTCGAGATCGATCGCGCGCGGGCGCTGTCCTATGGCTGCCGCTGCTCCCGCGCCCGGCTGGCGGGCGTGCTGGATGGGTTTTCCGCCGACGACCTGGACCATATGGCGGAGGACGGGACGATCACGATGAACTGCGAATTCTGCAATCTCGGCTTCGCCTTCGACCGGACCGAGGTCCAGGGTGGCGCGGCGCGTGGATGATGCGTTAATCCCTCCGGCAGCGAATCAAGGGAGCTTCCATCGATGGCGGTGATCGGACGGCGGGGCGTGATCGGCCTCGCCTTGGCGGTGACGGCATGCGGCGGCCGCGACCGCCCGGATCTCCGCCCCGTCGAGACGGGCCCGCCG
>DASYDR010000155.1:0-5516 GCA_036499545.1 Roseomonas sp.
CGGCGCCTTCATCGTGCCCGGCCTGATCATGCTGACGATTCTGACCCAGAGCCTGTCGAACGCCTCGATCGCCATCTACTTCCCGAAATTCACCGGCACCCTGTTCGAGATCCTCTCCGCGCCGCTATCCGCCTTCGAAGCGGTGATCGCCTATGTCGGGGCGGCAGCGACCAAATCCATGGGCATCGGGCTGATCATCCTGCTGACCGCGACCTTCTTCGTGCATGTCCAGATCCTGCATCCGGTCTGGATGGTGGCCTTCCTGCTGATCACCTGCATCGCCTTCAGCCTGTTCGGCTTCATCATCGGCATCTGGGCGAAGAATTTCGAACAGCTCGCGATCGTCCCCTCCCTGGTGGTGACGCCGCTGACCTTCCTGGGCGGGGCTTTCTATTCGATCGACATGCTGCCGCCGGTCTGGCGGGTGATCAGCCTGTTCAACCCCGTCGTCTATCTGATCAGCGGCTTCCGCTGGAGCTTCTACGGCGTCGGCGATGTCAGCCTGGCGGCCAGCCTCGGCTTCATGGCCGGCTTCATCACCCTCTGCCTCGCGCTGCTCTGGTGGATGTTCCGGACCGGCTACCGGCTGAAGCCGTAGCGCCGGCACGCGGTTCCGGGGGCGCCGCCGGCTGCCCCCGGGGCGCGGATCAGCGCATGACCAGCGGGAACATCTGGCAATCATCCCAGGTGATGCTGTCGCCTTCCTTGTAGATGGTGGGAAAGTGACCCGGGATGATGACGTCGGCCATGCGCATGATGGTGTCGATGCTCTTCGCCGCGGTCTCCGCGGTATCGAAGGAATGATCCACCCGGCGGCGCAGCGCCTCCTTCGGGAACTTGATCGCGTCGCCCGCGAGCACCGTGGTCTTCCCATCCGCCCCGGAGAGGGCGAGCGCCTGGCAGCCGGGCGTATGGCCGGGTGCCTGGAAATAGCGGACACCCGTGGAGATATCCCCCGAGCCGTCGAGCAGGGTCAGGTCGTAGCCGCTGACCTGCTGCTTGATCAGCCAGGGCACCCAATCATCCTCGGGATGCGGATTGTCGACATAGGCCCATTCCGCCTGGCTCACGAAGACCTTCGTGCTGCGCGGGAACAGGTCGATGTTCAGGCAATGGTCGTGATGCAGGTGCGACAGGAACACCCGCGTGATGTCCGAAGGCGCCAGGCCGCGCCGCTTCAGCCCGACGCGGATCATCTCGCGCGCCACCGTGCCGCCGACATCGAACAGCATCGGCCCCTCGGCTGTGTGCACCAGCGTGCAGTTCGACACGGCGATATAGCCGACATCCAGCTTCGCGCTGCTGCCCGTCACGATGACGTCGTAGCTCGGATGACCGCTGCTCACGGACCTGCCTCCCTGGTTCGATATGCTGTCCGGGTTCCAATCTACGCGTCGGCTGCGCCCCGCACCATCCGCGGTCGGTAGCAGTTCCGACGCTGTCGGGGGTCATCAGCCAAGCTTGTCGAACGCTCGCGATCAACACCTCCTTTGGCGGTGACTCCGCTACCCCAGGGGCTTGGCGGTCGCACTTGACGAAAGCGTTGTGTAGCTACAAGTTCGTCACTACACGGAAAGCCTCATTCGGGCCGCCATCTCTGAAATGGACGTGGGATCAGGATAAGGACGTACGGAATCGCCAGCGGCATAAGTTGCCGTTGGAAGCCGGGAAGCTGGTCTTCGATGACCAGCTCGCAGTCTCCCGATCTGACCCGCATCCAGATGGGGATCGCTGCCAGACGGTCGGAATGGTCGCCGGCGTCACATTGTTCGTCGTTCACACCGAACCCCTGTCGCAGCCGGATGGCAGCGAACGCGGCCGTATCATCAGTGTGCGGAAAGCCACCTCACATGAAAGGAGGGCATATGAAGAAGGTGACTTTTAAGGCCTCGGCCAAGGTTCCGGAGGCCGTTTCCGATGACCTGATGGCGGCTCTGCAAGCCGTCGCGGCGATGCCGGACGACGCGATCGATACCAGCGACCCGGACGCGCCCGAGGTGCTGGATTGGAGCGGTTCCACGCGCGGCCGCTTCTACCGCCCGGTCAAGATCCAGAAGACCTTGCGCATCGATGCCGACGTCGTGGCCTTCTACGAAGCCCAGGGACCGGGCTACCTCACGCGCATGAACCGCGACCTTCGCGCGGCGATGCTCCGCGGCCTGCGACGCCAGCGGACGGTGCATGCCAAGAAGGTTGAGTCGGCCTGACGGGCCAGGCCGGCGTCATGAGGCGCCGGCAGGATCCTTGAGCTCACCGGCGATGGTCGGCAGCAGTTCCGAGACGGTCGGATGGATGGCCATCACCTGGGCGAAGCGGCTGGCCGGCGTGCCGGCCGCCATCGCCATCAGGATCATGTGCACCGCCTCGTCGCCGCCCGGTCCGAACACGGTGCCGCCCAGGATCGCGTCGCTCTCCGCATCCACCACGATGCGCATCAGCCCCTGCGCCTCGCCCTTTTCGACCGCGCGGGCGACGCGGGTCATCGGCCGCATGCCGACCCGCACCTTGCGCCCGCTCGCCTGCGCCTGCGCCACCGTCATGCCGACGCGGCCGAGCGGCGGATCGACATAGAGCGCATAGGCGGGGATGCGGTCCGCGACGGAGCGCTGCGCGCCGTCCAGCAGGTTGCGCGCCACGATCTCGTAATCGTCATAGGCGGTATGGGTGAAGGCGCCGCGGCCATTGCAATCGCCCAGCGCCCAGATGCCCGGGACATTGGTGGCGAGCCGGTCGTCGACGGTCACATAGCCATGCGCATCGGTGGCGATGCCGGCCTTGTCGAGCCCGAGATCATCGGTGTTCGGCCGCCGCCCGATCGCGACCAGCAGGTGGCTGCCCCGGATCGTCTCCGCGCCGCCGGCGCCATCGATCTCGACCGCGATGCCATCCGCCGCCGCCACCCCGCGGATCCCGGCACCCAGCCGGAAGCCGACGCCTTCCGCCGCCAGGATGGCGCGGACCTGCTCCGAGACATCGGCATCCTCGCGCCCGATCAGCCGCGGGCCGCGTTCGATCACCGTGACCTCGGCGCCGAAGCGGCGGAACATCTGGCCGAATTCCAGCCCGATATAGCTGCCGCCGAGAATGACCAGGTGCCGCGGCAGGGTCCGCAGCCCGACGATGCCGGTATTGGTCAGGTAGGACACATCGGCGAGGCCCGGGATGTCCGGGATCAGCGCCCGGGCACCGACATTCAGGAAGATCCTGCCCGCTTGCAGCAGCCGCTCGCCGATCCGCACCGTGCGCGCGCTTTCGAAGCGGGCATGGCCGCGGATCAACTCGCAGCGCGGCATGCCGCCCAGCCAGCGCTCCAGGCCGGTGCGGTGCTCGGCCGAGATCGCCGCCGCGCGGTCCTGCACGGCGGCCATGTCGACGCGGATCGGGCCATGCGGCAGCAGTACGCCGTATTCCAGCGCGCGCGCCGCCTGCCGCGCGGCATGGGCGCTGGCGACCAGCGCCTTGGTCGGCGTGCAGCCGACATTGACGCAACTGCCGCCGACCAGCCCGCGCTCGATGACCGCGACCGAAAGCCCCGCCTTGGTCAGCCGGTTGGCCAGCGCCGGGGAGGCCTGGCCGGTGCCGATGATGATCGCGTCGACAGTTTCGGGCGCTGGCGGCATGGGCTTCCTCCGATCCGGCGGGGCGGGCCTGTTGCCCGCCCCGCCGGAAGGCTAGGCCCCTTGCAGCGCCGCCAGCAACTTCGCCGGCGTGAAGGGCACGCTGCGCAGCCTGACGCCCGTCGCGTCATGGATCGCGTTCGACACGGCGGAGGGCACGATCGCCGCCGCCGGCTCGCCCGCGCCCCAGGGGCGCTCCGCCGGCCGGTCGATCAGCTCGATGCTGATCGCCGGCACCTCGGGGAAGGTGATCACCGGGTAGCTGGCCCAATCCAGGCTGGTCACCGCCTGGCGATCATAGGTCAGCTCCTCCTTCAGCACGCGGGACAGGGTGTGCACGATATTGCCTTCGACCTGCGCCTTCACCCCGTCCGGATTGATCATCTGGCCGCAGTCATGGCTGCAGAAGAAGCGCGTCACCCGGATCGCGCCGGTGGCGCGGGTGACCTCCACCTCCGCCACCGCCGCGACATAGGTGCGCACCATCTCGTACTTCACATAGGTCACGCCGCGGCCGCGCAGCACCGCGCCGGCGCGGTCGCGCTGCGGGCTCGGCCGCGCCTGCCAGTCGGCCAGCCGCGCGACGCGTTCCAGGGCTTCCCGGCCGCGCCGCTCCTCGGCCGGCAGCAGCCGCAGCCGGTATTCCACCGGATCGGCACCCGCTTCCGCCGCGCATTCGTCGAGGAAGGCCTCGGTCGCGAAGGTGTTCTGCATCCGCCCGGGCGTGCGGATCCAGGATGGGCGGAAGGGCGTGGTCTCCAGCCGGTGGCAGCTCGTCTTCACCGCCGGCATCGCATAGCCATGCGCCAGGTTGTGGATGATGTTGCCCGGGCTGAGGATCTGCTCGCGCGGCAGCCCGGCGAGTTCCGCCGCGGTCAGGTCGACATTGCCGCCGGCGCCCTTCGGGATATAGGCATCCGCCAGCCAGCCGGTGATATTGCCCTGCGCATCGAGGCCCGCGCGCAGATCGACCAGATGCGGCGGCCCCTTCGGGTCCCAGCCATGCTCGTCGGCGCGCATCCATTGCACCCGCACCGGGCGGCCCGCCGCCTTGGCCAGCATCGCCGCATCCGCCGCCGCATCCTCATGGCCGTTGCGGCCATAGCAGCCGGCGCCTTCCAGATAGATGCAACGCACCTTCTCCGGATCGATGGCGAGCATCATCGCGAGCTGCTTGCGCAGGTTGTGCGTCGCCTGGCTCGCGCTCCAGACCGTCAGCCGGTCGCCCGCGAATTCGGCGACGGCGCAGGACGGGCCCATCGAGGCATGGCTGTGGATCGCGAAGTCATAGCTGGCGCGCAGCTGCTTCGGCGCGGCCTCGATCGCGGCGCGGGCATCGCCGCGTTCGGAGGTCACCTGCACCTGCGCCACCGGCGTGGCGCGCACATGCTCCCAGATCTTCGCCTGCTCCGGCAGGCCGGCCCAGTCGGACCAGCGCACCTTCAGCGCCTGGGCGGCGCGGATCGCCGACCACTCCGTCTCCGCCACCACGCCGACGAAGCCGCGTTCATGCACGACGCGGACGATGCCCGGGATGTCGCGCACGCTCGTGGCGTCGACCGCTTCCGCGACCGCGCCCATCGCCGGCGGCCGCACCGGGCGGCCATGCAGCATGCCCGGCCGCTTCAGGTCGTGCACATAGGGGAAGCGGCCGAACACCTTTTCCGGGATATCGACGCGCGGCGCCGAACGGCCGACCACGCGCCGCGCTTCCGGCGGCTTGATCGGGGCATCGGCGTCCACCTTCAGGCTGATGGCGCGGCCGCCGAGCAGCTCGGCATAGGTCACGCGGCGGTCGCCGGCGCTGATCACGCCGTCCGCAATGCGCAGCGTTGCCGCCGGCGCGCGCAGCCGCTCCCCGGCCAGGCGCAGGCATTCCTGCCGCGCCGTCGCGGCCGC
>DASYDR010000156.1:0-6148 GCA_036499545.1 Roseomonas sp.
GCCGCGATCGGTCAGGATCAGCATCAGGATGGCGGCGTCCTGCACGCCGATCTGCAACCCGAAGCTGCCGCTGCCCATGGTGTAGAAGGCGGGCGAGGACCAGGATCCGGCGCCGTCGCGCGCCATCAGCACGCAATCGCCGCCTTCGCCGCCGAAGATGAAGCCGGCGCGGAACAGCCGCGGGCAGACCATCACCGCCCGCGCGCGCCGCAGCAGGCTGAGCTGGTCGCCATTGCGTTCGATGCCAAGGATATCCTGCACCGCGAGCGTGGCGCGATCGACGATGCTCTGCTGTTCAGCCTGCGCCATGGCGCGCGGCGCGCCCAGGAGCGTGAGGCCCAACAGCGCGCCCAGAAATGCGAGACGCCGCATGAGCTTGTTCCCCCAACTCATTGTCCCCGCGCCTCTTTTAGTCTCCGGATAACGACAAGTCCAAGGTTTTGGGGTGGCAATATCGGGGCGCACGGGATTGGGAAAGGCCCAAATGCCCATGGGGATCATGTCGGCCATGGCTTCCGCTACCCGGACGGCTTCGTCGCCTGCACCCCGGGCGCCGGCTTCAGCACCATCGTCACCGATCCGGTCGTGATCTTCGAAGTGCTGAGCCCAAGCACCGCCAGCATCGACCAGATCACGAAAAGCCAGGAATACGCGGCGATCGCTTCCGTCCGGCGCTATGTCATCCTGGCGCAGGACCGGATCGGCGCCACCGTCTTCGAGCGGGCCGGCGACGACTGGATCGGTCATGTCATCGCGAAGAAGGCGATGCTCAGCCTCCCGGAGATCGGGGTCGAGCTGCCGCTCGCCGAACTCTATGACGGCGTGGTGTTCGAAGCCTTCTCCCCGGCACCCTGACGGCCGCTCAGCTGGCCACCGGCGCCGGCGTCCAGGGTTCCTCGTTGACGCTGACGACCCGCCAGTCGGGGCCGTGCTTCTCGATCCGGGTCAGGCCCAGATTCTTGATCGAGAAGGTCAGCGCCTGGTCCGGCGCCAGGCCCATCGCATGCGCCAGCATGGCGCGGATCGAGCCGCCATGGGCCACGATCACCACGTCCTGGCCGGCCAGCAGCGCCGCCCGCCGTTCCAGCGCCGGCGCCACCCGGGCCTGCATCTCGGTGAAGCTTTCGCCGCCCGGTGGCTTCTCCAGCCCCGCATGCGGCCAGAAGGGGTGCGCCGGGGCGGAGAGCAGGGGCGGCAGCCGGTCATGCGGCAGGCCCTGCCATTCGCCCAGGTGCTGCTCGGCAAAGGCGGGCTCGGCCTCCAGCGGCACTTCCGGGTAGCCGGCGGCGAAGATCGCGGCGGCGGTGGCGCGGGTGCGTGCCAGTTGCGAGGTGAACCAGCGCGCCGGCTGCGGCAGGCGCTGCGCCAGCCAGCGATAGAGCGCCGCCTCCTCCCGGAGCGCCAGGTCGCAGAGCGCGACATCCATGGCACCGTAGAGGAAGGCGCGGGAGGACGGTTCGACCAGCGCATGGCGGACGAGGAAGAATCGGGTGATGTTCACGGGCTGCATGTAGCGGGAATGGCGCCCGGCATCACTCCCCGATGTTCAGCAGGGCGCCGCGGATCCGCGCCCCCTCGAACTGCCGCATGAACACCCAGGCCGCGATCGCCAGCCACATCCCGTCCAGCAGGATGGCATAGGCAAGGTGATCCCAGGCCATGTGGCCGCTGACCAGCGCCGCCCGCATGCCTTCGAAGACATGCGCCGCCGGGATCATCAGCGAGACCGGCTGCAGCCAGGCCGGCAGCACCGAGACCGGGTAGAAGACCGCGGCGAAGGGCGTGATGCCGAACAGCACGCTCCAGGCGAGCGCTTCCGCCCCGGCGCCGTGGCGCAGGATCAGCGCGGTGACCAGCATGGCGACCGCCCAGCCCATCATGATCAGCGCCGCGAAGAACCCGACCACCGCCGGCCCCAGCTTGAAGATGCCGAAGCCGTAGAGCAGCCAGGCCAGCAGCATCGCCGGCGCCACGCCCACCACGGTGCGGATCACGCTCATCGCCATCAGCGCCGCCACCAGCTCCCGCGGGCGCAAGGGCGAGACGAAGACATGACCGAGATTGCGCGACCAGATCTCCTCCAGGAAGGACAGCGCGAAGCCCATCTGGCCGCGCAGCGCGATCTCCCACAGCAGCACGGCGCCGAGCAGCGCGCCGGCGGCGACCGCGCCGGTGCCCATCTGCATGCCGCCGACATAGCTGGTGATGAAGCCCCAGACGACCATCTGCAGCGTCGGCCAGTACATCAGCTCCACCACGCGCGGCCAGGACCGGCGGTAGAGCGCGACATGGCGGTAGATCAGCCCCCAGATGCGGCGCAGCGAGGCCCGCAGGGAACCCTGGCGCGGCCGATTCAGCTCTCCGCGGCCTTCGCCGCTCCGACCATCGGACGCGTCCCCGGTATCCCGACGCGGCCGATTCAGCTCTCCGCGGCCTTCGCCGCTCCGACCATCGGACGCGTCCATCATGCCACCTCCGCCGTCTCGGCGCGGGTGCCGCGCGCGATATCGAGGAAGACCTGTTCCAGATCCGCCCGCCCATAGCGGGCGACCAGCGCCTCCGGGCTGCCCTGGTCGACGATCTTCCCTTCCTTCAGCATCAGCACATGCGCGCAGAGCCGCTCGACCTCCGCCATGTTGTGCGAGGCCAGCAGGATCGAGCAGCCGCTCTCCGCCCGGTAGCGCTCCAGCCAGGTGCGGACCCAGTCGCCGGTATCGGGATCGAGGCTCGCGGTCGGTTCGTCCAGCAGCAGCAGCGACGGCCGGTTGATGAGTGCCTTGGCCAGCGCGACGCGGGTCTTCTGCCCCGCCGAAAGCTGCCCTGCCGGCCGATCCAGCAGGTCTTCCAGCTGCAGGTCGCGCGCCAGCGCCGCGATCCGCGCCTCCGTATCCCGCACATCGTAGAGATGCGCGTAGATGCGGAGGTTCTCCGCCACCGAAAGCCGATGCGGCAGCGCGACATAGGGGGAGGAGAAGTTCATCCGCGCCAGCGCCGCGAAACGGTCCTGCGCCATGTCGTGGCCGAGCGCCAGGATGCGCCCGCCGCTCGGTACCAGCAGGCCGAGCAGCATGGCGATGGTGGTGGTCTTGCCGGCGCCGTTGCCGCCGAGCAGCCCCCAGGTCGCGCCCTGCGGCAGAGTGAAGGACAACGCATCGACCGCCGGCTTCGGCGCGGCGGCGCCCTTCCGCGCCGGATAGATCTTGGTCAGATTCTCGATCAGCAGCGCGGGCGGGGTCATCGGCCGAGCATATCGGCACGAACCGGCGGCCCGCAAAGCCGCAAAGCCGTGACACGCCGGCGCATGGCGCATCCGCCCCGATGCGATGGCCAGGCTACAGGCTGTCCAGCGCCCGCCGCCGGCGTTCGATGAGCCGGCCCGAGAACAGGCAGAACCCCATCTCCCAGCCCCAGGCGATGGCGGCCGGACGATCGACGCCGGTCAGCACCATCCGGGCCCGATCGCGCGGCAGCGCGACGCTGAGCGCGCGTGCCTCGGGCGAACCGAGCGCCGGCAGCGCCGCGCCCCAGGCGAGGCAGAGCAGGTCGAACCCCGCTTCCAGCGGCCGCACCAGGGAAGGGGCCGTCGCCGCATCCACCTCCAGCGCCAGGGGATGGCCCTTGTCCCGCAGCCCGGCCCGCAGTGCTGCGAAGCCAGTCGGATCCGCCAGGACATCAGCCGCGCTGACCGCGACCGTCAGCCGCCCGCGGAGCGCCGCCGGCAGCATCGCGTCCAGGCGCTGGAATTCCGCGCCCTGCACCGCTTCCGGCGTCAGCGACAGCAGGCAGTCGCGCAAGGTCCGCAGCGCTTCAGGTCGGGCCAGGCCCGCCAGCAGCCGCCGATCCGCGGCGCAGCGCAGCCGCCGCCGCAGCTCGGGCCCGGCCGCCGGATCCCGGTCCGGCAGCACCGCGGCGCAGAGCGAGGCCATGTCGATGCGCCACTCCTCCCAGCACGGCTCCGGCGCGCCGCCGCCGGGCTCCAGCCGGCAGGCCCAGGCGCGGTGCAGCACCGGCTCGACATCCGCCATGGCCAGGACCCGTTCCGCCGCCGTCACCGCCGCCGCGTCGATCGGCGGCCCGCCGGCTGCCGCCGCGGGCCGCCGGTCGGTGGTCAGGCCGAGCGCCCGCTCGACCAGGGCCAGCACCGCCGCTGCCTCCTGCGGCAGGCGCAGATGCTGCAACAACCCGGCATAGCCGCCCTGGCTGTCCTCGTGCTGCCCGTCCAGCACCTCGTCCAGTATCGCCCGGGTCCGGGCCAGATGTCCTGCCGGTGCGGCTTCCACCGCCACCAGGTCGCCGTTCGGCAGGTCGAAGACCCGCACCCGGCTCGCCCGGCGCAGCGGGTCCCAGGCATCCTCCAGCAGGCGGCCATGATGGCCGAAACGCCGCGCGCCCGGCAGGCGGGACAGGCGGAGCATCAGCACCTCCCGCGCCGAGCCCAGGGCGACGGCGTCGCGCACCACGGCCGCCAGCTCCACCGCCGCGACGGCGGGGCGCGGCAGCACCTGGTCGGCGCCCAGGGCGCGCGGAATGGGCATCGGCACGGCGCCTCGCATTCTGCGGGGGATGGAAGAGGCCGGGCAGGGTTCCATGGTGATGCTGAAGGAAGCCTTATCCCACCAATCGGGAGGCCCCCGCCTTGCGCCGCCCGTGACGGTTGGGCTACGCGATCGGCATGCAGCCAGCATCGCCGGCCGATCGGCCGCTCAGTGACCCCCCGGCTTCCGAGCTCGTCGAGGCGATCCGTACCCTGAAACGCGGCAGCGTCTTGGTGGTCGGTGACGCCATGCTCGATCGCTATGTCTACGGCGACGTCCGCCGCGTGAGCCCGGAGGCGCCGGTCCCGGTGCTGGCCGTGGAGCGCGAGGTGGCCATGCCCGGCGGCGCCGGCAATGTCGTGCGCAACCTCACCGCCGTCGGCACCGCCGTCGCCTTCATTTCGGTGGTGGGCGACGACCAGTCCGGCAGCGACCTGACCGGGCTGATCGGCGGGCAGCCCGGGGTCGAGCCCTGGCTGCTGGTCCAGGGCGGTCGCGCCACCACCACCAAGACCCGCTTCATCGCCGCCGGCCAGCAGCTGCTGCGCGCCGACCACGAAATCGTGGCCCCGGTGCATCCGCGCCTGGCCGACCGCCTGGTGCGCATCGCCTCCGACGCGGTGGCCGCGACCGCGGTGATGGTGCTGTCCGACTACGGCAAGGGCGTGCTCGGCGCCGACACCGCGCAGCGGCTGATCCAGGCGGCCCAGGCCGCGGGGCGCCGCGTGCTGGTCGACCCCAAGGGCCGCGACTACGGCCGCTACGCCGGCGCCGACCTGATCACGCCCAACCGCGCCGAGCTCAGCGAGGCGACGGGCATGCCGGTCGATACGGAAGAAGCGATCGTGGCCGCCGCGCGCGCCATCCAGGCCCAGCACCGCTTCGGTGCGGTGCTGGTGACCCGCAGCGAGGACGGCATGACCCTCCTCGAAGGCGATACCGTCCGCCACTTCCCGGCCGAGGCGGCGGAGGTGCACGATGTCTCCGGCGCCGGCGACACCGTGATGGCCCTCCTCGCCGCGGCCCTCGCCGCCGGTCAGCCGCTGGCGGTCGCGACCCGCCTGGCGAACATCGCGGCCGGTATCGTGGTCGGCAAGGTCGGCACCGCCGTCGCCCGCGACGAGGACCTGATCGAAGCGCTTTCGGTCGAGCGCGGCGCGCTGCGCAAGGTCCGCTCCCGCCCCGCCGCGATCGAGCAGGTGGAGCGCTGGCGCCGCCGCGGCTGGCGCGTCGGCTTCACCAATGGCTGCTTCGACCTGCTGCACCCCGGCCATGTCCATCTGCTGGAGCAGGCGCGAAGCTGGTGCGACCGCCTGGTCGTCGGCCTGAATTCCGATGCCAGCGTGAAGCGCCTGAAAGGCGCCGCCCGCCCGATCCAGTCCGAAGCCGCCCGCGCCGCCGTGCTCGCTTCCCTCGCCAGCGTCGATTGCGTCACCGTCTTCGAGGAAGACACCCCCCTCGAGCTGATCCGCCTGCTGCGGCCGGAGGTGCTGGTGAAGGGCGCCGACTACACCGTGGAACAGGTGGTGGGCGGCGACCTGCTGGCCGACTGGGGTGGCCAGGTGCGCCTGGCGGCGCTGCTGCCAGGGCAGAGCACGACCGCGACGGTCGCC
>DASYDR010000157.1:0-2657 GCA_036499545.1 Roseomonas sp.
TCATCGCTGTCGCCTGGCTCGCCTATCGCCCGCTCTGGGGCGTGGTGGTGCTGGTGCTCGGGATCGGCGCCGCCTTCGGCCTGTCCCGCCTGCGCCGTCGCCGGGCGACGGTGGCCGCGCCGGCCACCTGACGCAAGGCCGCGGCGAAGGGGGCAGGTTGGGCAGCGGGGGCCCGCCCGACATCAATGAATTCCCGCCCGACAACCATGTCGGACGGGACATCCATTCCCCCAGGGTCGCTCAGACGACGGTCAGGTCCTCACGGCGGAGCTGGACCGACAGCGCGTCCAGCGCCTTGCCGAAGCGCGCCACCATGTCGTCCACCTCGCCTTCGTCCATCACCAGCGGCGGCGAGAAGGCGATGGCATCGCCCGGCAGCGTGCGCAGGATCAGCCCGTTCTCCTCGCCGAGCTTCACCAGGCGGGCGCCAACCTTCTTCGCCGGGTCGAAGGGCGTCTTGTTGGCGCGGTCGGCGGAGAGCTCGACCGCCCCGATCATGCCGGTGCCGCGCACCTCGCCCACCATCGGATGGTCGCCGACCGCGTCGCGCAGCGCCTTCTGCATGTGGGGACCGACGCGGCGGACATGGCCCAGGATGTCGATCTCGTCGTAGATCTTCAGCGTCTCGATCGCGACCGCGGCGGGCACCGGGTGGCCGGAATAGGTGAAGCCGTGGCCCCAGGTGCCGACGCTGGCGGAGCCGTCGGAGATGCCCTGGAAGACCTTCTCGTTCACCATCACCGCCGAGATCGGCAGGAAGGAGGCGGAGAGCGCCTTGGCGCAGGTGATGATGTCGGGCTGCATCTCCAGCGTCTGCGTGCCCCAGTAGTTGCCGGTGCGGCCGAAGCCGCAGATCACCTCGTCGGCGACCAGCAGCACGTCGTACTTCTTCAGCACCGCCTGGATCTTCGCGAAATAGCCGCGCGGCGGGATGATGACGCCGCCCGCGCCCATGATCGGCTCGGCGAACATGGCGGCGACGGTGTCCGGGCCTTCGGCCAGGATCATCGCCTCCAGCTCATTGGCCATGCGGGTCGCGAAATCATCCTCGCTCTCGCCGTTCAGGCCGAAGCGGTAGTGGTGCGGGCAGGCGGTGTGCAGGATGCCGGCGATGGGCAGGTCGAAGAGCTTGTGGTTGGCCGGCAGGCCGGTCAGCGAGGCCGCGGCCAGGGTGACGCCGTGATAGCCCTTGATGCGGCCGATGATCTTCTTCTTCTCCGGCCGGCCGATCGCGTTGTTGTAGTACCAGATCATCTTGATCGCGCTGTCATTGGCCTCGGAGCCGGAATTCGCGAAGAACACCTTGCTCATCGGCACCGGCGCCCGCTGCACCAGCATCTCCGACAATTCGATCAGCGGCTCGTGCGAGCGGCTGGTGAAGCCGTGGTAGAAGGGCAGCTTGCGCATCTGCGCGGTCGCCGCCTCCACCAGGCGCTCATTGTCGAAGCCGAGCGAGGCGCACCAGAGGCCGGCCACCGTCTCGATGAATTCGCGCCCGGCATCGTCGTAGACGCGCACGCCCTTGCCGCGGGTGATGATCAGCGGGCCATTCTCGGCATGCGCCTTCTGGTCCGTGTAAGGATGCAACGCATAGGCGATGTCGCGGGCGGCGAGGGAATTGGGCGCGGCGGGCGGGGTCATGATCGGGCCTTTCGTCGATGCGGCTTATCGGAGGTAGTCTAGGAGCCTGTCCGGGAATGGTCACGCGCCGTTCTGTCGGGTCTTCTCCGCCCCTGGGCGTGAATGGCGCGCGGGGACACACTCTGCGCGAGAGGATGGCGAGATGACGGAACCTGTGCGTGGAGCGTCCGATTCAGGCCTCCGGGCCCCGCGGCCCTCCGGCCATCGGACGCTCAAGCCTCATGCCGCGCATTGGGGTGCCTTCGATGCGGTGGTGGAGAATGGGCGGGTCGTCGGCGTCAGGCCCTTCGCGCGCGATCCTTTCCCCGGGGCCCTGATCGAAGCGGTGCCGGATGTGGTGCATGCCGCCTGCCGGGTCGATCGCGCCTATGTGCGCAAGGGCTGGCTGGAGGGCAGGCGCGCCGGCCATCTGCGCGGCGGCGATCCCTTCGTGCCGGTCTCCGGCGATCGCGTGGTGCGCCTGATCGCGGAACAGGTGGCGCGGGTCAGGGCGGAGGTCGGGCATGACGCGATCTTCGGCGGGTCCTATGGCTGGTCCTCGGCCGGACGCTTCCACCATGCACGCGGCCAGCTGCATCGTTTCCTCGGCCTCGGCGGCGGCTTCACCGCGCAGCTCAACGCCTATTCCTACGCCGCCGGCCAGGCGCTGATGCCGCATGTGCTCGGCACCACCGAGGTGCTGCTGGGCCGGGTGACGGATTGGAGCGCGATCGCCCAGAACGCCAGGCTGATGCTCTGCCTGGGCGGGCTGCCGCTGAAGAACGGGCTGGTGACCTCGGGCGGCGCCGGCGCTTCCGAATACGCGCAGCATTTCCGCCGCGCGGCGGAAGCGGGGGTGCGGTTCCTGAACGTCTCGCCCTATCGCGCCGACATGCCGGACTGGCTGGATGCGGAATGGGTGCCGATCCGGCCGGGGACGGATACGGCGCTGCTGCTCGCCATCGCGCATTGGATGGTCCGCGCGGGGAAGGAGGACCGCGCCTTCCTGGCCAGCCACTGCGTCGGCTGGGAAAGGC
>DASYDR010000158.1:0-5959 GCA_036499545.1 Roseomonas sp.
TCCTCGATGCGGTGGCGGCGCGCGGCGGGCTGGATGGCGCCCTGCTGGATGCGGTCGCCGATGCGGTGGTCGCGATGCATGCCGCGGCGCCGGTCGCGGTGGCCGCTGCCCCGGCGGCGATGGCCAAGGTGCTGGACGGCAACCGGGATGCCGCGCTGGCCGCCGGGCTGGATGCGGATGCGGTCGATGGCTGGGCCGCCGCGGCGCGCGCGGCGCTGGCGAAGGCCGCGCCGCTGCTGGCGGCGCGGGCAGGCCAGGGCCGCCTGCGCCGCTGCCATGGCGATCTGCATCTGGGGAATCTCTGCCTGCTGGATGGCCGGCCCGCGCCGTTCGATGCACTGGAATTCGATGAGGCGCTGGCGACCATCGATACCGGCTACGACCTGGCCTTCCTGTTGATGGACCTCGATCGCCGTGCCGGCCGCGCGGCCGCCAACCGGGTCCTGAACCGCTATGCGGCCTGCAGCGGCGATGCCGGCTTCCTCGGCGCGCTGCCGCTCTTCCTGTCGCTGCGCGCGCTGATCCGTGCCCATGTCGAAGCGCGCAAGGGCGGGGACGGGGCGGCTTATCTGGCGGCGGCGCGGCGCTACCTGTCGCCGGCGCCGCCGCGGCTGGTCGGCATCGGCGGCCTGCAGGGGACCGGCAAGTCGCGGCTCGCGCGGCTGCTGGCGCCCGGGCTCGGCGCCGCCCCCGGCGCGCTGGTGCTGCGCACGGATGAGATCCGCAAGCGCCGCGCCGGCGTGGCCTTCGAGCAGCGGCTGCCCCCCGAAGCCTATGCGCCGGCGGAAAGCCGCGCCGTGCATGACGCGTTGTTCATGGCGGCAGCCGCGGCGCTGGCGGCCGGGCATGCCGTGGTGGCCGACGCCGTCTGGCTGGATCCGGCGATGCGCGCGCAGCTGGAAGCGGTCGCCGCGCGTGGCGGCGCACCCTTCGAAGGGATCTGGCTGCAGGCGCCGATCGCGGTGCTGCGCGCGCGCATCGCCGCGCGGCGCGGCGACGCCTCGGATGCCGATGCCGCGGTGCTGGACCATGCGGCGCAGGCCGACTCCGGGCCGCTCACCTGGCATCGCCTGGATGCATCGGGTGATCCGCTGCCGGCCGCACTGTCGACACTCGGGCAGGATGGCTGAGCGCAACTCCGCGCGGATGACGGCCGTTGCACCATCGCGCGCGCGAAAGTGGCGGCGCGTGGCCGTATGGATATGTCAGTCTTGCGTTCTCGGGTCGCCTGTCGCGATAGTTCCGGCCCGACGCCCAACGGGAGAACCGCCATGGCCTACCGACGTCTGCTCCTGCCGCTGACCGGCACCGCCGCCGGCGAGGCGGCCCTATCCACCGCCCTGATCGCCGCGCGCATCTGGGGCGCGCATGTGCATTGCCTGCATGTCCGTGTCGATGCCCGTGACGTCGCGCCGCTCGCCGGCGAAGGCCTGTCCGGCGCGATGATCGAGGAGATGATGGCCGCGACCGAGCGCGAAAGCGGCGACCGCGCCGGCCGCGTCCGCGCGCTGTTCGAACGCTTCACCTCCGCCGCCGGCGACGTGACCCTGGCCGACAACCCGGACACCGCCGCGAAGTCGACGGGCCCGACATTGTCCTTCTCCTCCGTCGCGGGACGGGAGGAGGAGGTGGTGGCGCAGCAGTCGCGCCTCTATGACATGGCGGTGGTGCCGCATCCGGAAGCGGGCGAGGACGTCTCCTCCTCCGATGCGCTGCATGCGGTGCTGTTCGATTCGGGCCGGCCGGTGCTGATCGCGCCGCGCGAGGTGCCGCGGGATATCGGCAGCCGCATCTGCATCGCCTGGAACGGCACGGCGGAAAGCGCCGCCGCGGTCGCCGCCGCGCTGCCCTGGCTGCACAAGGCGGCGGCGGTCCGCATCCTGACCGCGCCGGAATACCAGCGCCGCGGCCCGGCCGCCGAAGGGATCGAAGCCTATCTGCGCTGGCACGGCATCACGGTCGAGATCATGACCTTCAAGCCGCAGACGCGGGAAGTGGGCGCCGGCCTGCTTGGCGCGGTCCGCGATTTCAACGCCGACCTGCTGGTGATGGGCGCCTACAGCCATTCGCGGCTTCGCCAGCTGATCCTCGGTGGCGTCACCCGCCACGTGCTGGAGAATGCGGACGTCCCGGTGCTGATGTGCCGTTGATCTGAAGGCGGCGGGGCCGCGAACGCGGCCCGCGCGCGCCTTCATCATCATCACCACGCGATGATGATCATGGTCCTGGCGGCATGGCGCTGGCCTGCCGCCAGACTTACCTCCGCTCCTGACCGGCGCGACCGCGCCACAGGAGATGATCCGATGATCGAACACCGCCCTTTCGAGACGCTGGGCAAGGCGAATTTCGGCTGGCTCAACGCGAACCACCATTTCTCCTTCGGCCATTACCGCGACGCGAAGCGCCAGGCCTGGGGCAAGCTGCGGGTCTGGAACGATGACGAGATCGAGGCCGGCACCGGCTTCGACCCGCATCCGCATCGCGACATGGAAATCATCACCTATGTGCGCGAAGGCGCGATCACCCACCGCGACAACCTGGGCAACCAGGGCCGCACCGAAGCCGGCGACGTGCAGGTGATGTCGGCCGGCAGCGGCATCGTCCATGCCGAATACAATCTGGAGCCGACCACGACCCGCATCTTCCAGATCTGGATCGAGACCGACCAGCTGGGCGCCAAGCCGAGCTGGGGTGCCAAGGCCTTCCCTAAGGAACCGCGGGACGCAGGCTTCGAGATCCTGGCATCGGGCCGCGCCGCGGATGCCGGTAGCGACGTGCTGCCGATCAACGCCGATGCGGCGGTGATGGCGGTGACCTTGAAGGCCGGGCAGAGCCTGGTGCAGCCGATCGCGGAGGGCCGCGCCGCCTATCTGGTGCCCGCGACCGGCGCGGTGACGGTGACCGGGGGCGCGCCGGGCGCGCCCGGCACGATCCTGCTCAAGGCCCGCGACGGCGCCGCGATCCGCGACGAGCGGGCGATCACGGTGACGGCGGAAGCCGATGCCGAGCTGGTGCTGGTCGAGGTCGCGGCCTGACCAGCGGCACCGGACATCGTGATCGGCGCGGCCGGACGCGGCCGCGCTCCGGCCGGTGACCGGACGGCCTCTCCCGCGCTATCAACGGGTTACGCAGGAGGGCCGCCGATGCCGGAACCGACACCAACCATCCCGCCCCGCCGCCGGCGCCTCTGGCGCTGGGTGATCGGCGTCGTCGCGGTGCTGGTCCTGGTGCCCGCGATCGGCATCGGGGCCTTGCTGCTGACGCTCGATACCGACGCGCTGAAGCCGCGCATCGCGGCGGCGGTGGAACAGGCGACCGGGCGCCGGCTGACCCTGGCCGGCCGCATCGCCATCCGGCCGGCGCTGGTGCCGACCATCGCGATCGAGGATATCGCGCTGGCGAACATGGCGGGCGGATCCGCGCCCGAGATGCTGCAGGCCAGGCGCGTCGAGCTGCAGCTTGCGCTGCTGCCGCTGATCTCGCGCCAGATCGATGTGCGGCGGCTGGTGGTGGTGGAGCCGCGGCTGCTGCTGGAGACGGATGCCCAGGGCAGGCCCAACTGGGCCTTCGCGCCGCAGGCCGCCGCCGCGCCGGCGGCCCCGGAAGCCGCGACGCCCGCCCCCGTCGCCGCCGCCGCGCAGGAAGCCGGCGCGCGGGCCGGCATCACCGTGGGCGCGGTATCACTGGCCGGCGGCGTCCTGACCTGGCGGGATGGGCAGGCCGGCGTCGCCCGGGTGCTGACGATCGAACAGCTGGACGCCTCCTCCGGCAGCGGGGGCATGCGCTTCTCCGGCCGGCTGGCGCTGGACGGCCAGGCTTTCCGGCTGGAGGGCGAGAGCGGCCTGGTCGCCGGCTTGACCGCGGCCGATACGCCTTGGCCGGCCCGCATCACGCTGGATGGCGAAGGCGCCAGGCTCAGCATCGATGCCAGCATCGCCCGCCCCGCCACGATGCGCGGCTGGCACGCCGTGGCGGAAGGCCGGTTGGATGCGCTGGCGCGGCTGGTGCCCTTCGCGCCGCAGCTCGCCACCTTGCCGCCCTTGCGCGGCATCACCTTCCGCGCCGAGGCGCGGCAGAACGAGGCTGGGCGGCCGAGCCTCGAATCCCTGACCCTCGGCCTCGGCGAGAGCGATCTCGCGCCGCTCCGCCCCGGGCTGGTGTTGCAGCGCCTGGCGCTGACGGCGCCGGGCCCGCGTGAGCCGCTGCAGGTGGACCTGACGGCGACGCTCGGCGGGGCGCCGCTGGCGGCGCAGGGCACGGCCGGCACGCTGGAAGCGCTGATGGCCGGGCCGCCGGCGTCGCTGCCGGTCGACCTGACGCTGCGCGCGGCGAACGCGGAGGCAAAGCTCACCGGCACGCTCGGCACCATGCCGCCCTTCGACGGCACCGATGTCGCGCTGGATCTGCGGGCGCCGGACACCGCGCCGCTGGCGGCACTGGTTGGGGCCAGGCTGCCCGCGCTGCGCGACCTGACGATGACCGCCCGCCTGGCCGCCACGGCGCCGCGGAGCGTGACGCTGCGGGACCTGCGCATCGCCTCCTCGGCCGGGGACCTGGCCGGCGAGGTCACGCTCACCACCGGCGGAGGGCGGCCATCCATCTCCGGCCAGGTGACCTCGCAGCGGCTCGACCTGACCGCGCTGGCGCCACCTGCCGCCGCCGCCCCGGCGGCCCCGGCCCCGGCCCCGGCCCCGGCCGCGCCGCCGGCGCCGGCACCAGCCCCGGCCCAGGCGGGGCCGCGCCGCGTCATTCCGCAGGCGCCGGTCGCGCTCGACGGGCTGCGCGCCGCCGATGCGGATCTTCGCTTCACCCTGGCCCAGCTCGTCGCCCAGCCGAACCTGACCCTGCGCGATGTCTCCGGCCGCCTGGTGCTGGCCGACGGCCACGCGACGCTCGACCCCTTCGCGGCGACGGTGCCGGGCGGCGGCTTCGATGCTACGGCCCGCGCCGACGCGACCGCCGATCCGCCCAGCCTGCAGATGACGCTGCGCACCCGCGATGCCGGCATCGATATCGGCCCGCTGCAGGAAATGCTCGGCAAGCGCTATGGCGCCGGCCGGATCGAGGCCGATCTCGCGCTTGCCGGCCAGGGCCGCGACACGCGCGCCATCGCGGCGACGCTCGCCGGGCAGGTCGGGCTGGCGGTGGTGGATGGGCGCATCGACCGCAGCCTGCTGGCCGCCATCCCGCGGGAGCTGCTCAGCCTGATCGCGCCGCAAGGCATCCCGGCGGACGGGCTGGCGCTGCGCTGCTTCGCGCTGCAGGCACCGGTGCAGAATGGCGTGCTGCGCGCCGACACCTTCCTGGCCGATACCCCGATCGGGCAGGTCGGCGGCGGCGGGACCATCAATTTCGGCAATGAGCAGATCGGCCTGCGGCTGCTGCCGGATGTGCGCGCCGGCGGGGTGCGCATCCGCGCCCCGGTCGGTGTCAGCGGCACCCTGGCGGCGCCGCGCGTCGCGGAGGTCAGTCCGGCCGCCGCCGCGGCGGTCGGGCTGGGTGCCTTCCTTGGCCACCAGCACACGCCGGACCGCACCTTGCAGGGGCTGGCGGAAGCGCTTGGCGGCGGTTCCGGCGCGCCGGCCCTGCCGGATTGCGCGACGGCGCTGACCGCGGCGCGCGGTGGCCGCCAGGGCGCGGTACCCACCACGCCGGCTGCCCCGGTGCCACCGCAACCGGCCGATCCGGCCGCACCGGAACGGCCGCGGGTGCCGCAGCCGGCCGACCTGCTGCGCGGGCTGTTCGGCGGCGGGCGGCGGTAGACGTCGCCTCAGGTTCAGAAATGATAGGTGCCGGAAGCGCGGTCCCAGACCAGCCGATCCTGATTCTCGCTGAGCCAGGTATGCAAGGCGGCTTGCGTCGGAGAGCCTGCATACCATTCGCCTACTCTTGATAAATCGGGAGGAAGCGGCAGGGCCCTTGATAGCGTCAGGAAGGGTGCCATGGTGCCACGGCCCAT
>DASYDR010000159.1:0-10518 GCA_036499545.1 Roseomonas sp.
CCGGTCGAGAAGACCGCGCTGGCCGAGGCCGAGATCGAGTACCACGACCATGTCTCGCCGACGCTGCATGGCCGCTTCCGCATCCTGAAGGCGGCGGCGAAGGACCTGGTCGGCGCCGATGTGGTGATCTGGACCACGACCCCCTGGACCATCCCCGGCAACCGCGCCGTCGCCTATGGCGAGGAGATCGACTACGCGCTGGTGCATGTGGAAGGCGTCACCGAGACCTCCCTCCTCAAGGTCGGCGACTGGCTGCTGGTGGCGCTGCCGCTGCTGCCCGGCTTCTGCAAGGACGCCGGCATCGGCGCGCATTCCATCAAGCGGCTGGTGAAGGGCGCGGAACTGGCCGGCGCCGTCGCCGCGCATCCGCTGCGCGGCCAGGGCTATGACTTCGACGTGCCGCTGCTGGCCGGGGATTTCGTGACCACGGATGCCGGCACCGGCTTCGTGCACATCGCGCCCGGCCATGGCGAAGACGATTTCGACCTCGGCCGCGCGCATGGGCTGCCGATCCCGGAGACGGTGAACGACGACGGCACCTTCACGGTGCAGGCGCCGGGCTTCACCGGGCTGCACGTCTTCAAGGCGCATGCCGCGGTCTATGAGGCGATGAAGGCGGCCGGCACGCTGGCCGCCACCGGCAAGCTGACGCACAGCTATCCGCATAGCTGGCGGTCCAAGAAGCCGGTGATCTTCCGCGCGACGCCGCAATGGTTCATCGCGATGGATGACGCGAACCAGATCCGCGCCAAGGCGCTGGACGCCATCGCCAACACCCATTTCGTGCCCGATGCCGGGCGCAACCGCATCGGCTCCATGGTCGCGGCGCGGCCGGACTGGTGCATCAGCCGCCAGCGCGCCTGGGGCGTGCCGATCCCGATCTTCGTCGCGAAGCAGAGCGGGGAGCCGCTGCGCGACCAGGCGATCATCGACCGTGTCTGCGACGCCTTCGCCGCGGAAGGCGCCGATGCCTGGTACAAGCCCGGCGCCGCCGCCCGCTTCCTGGGGCCGGACCGCAACGCCGCCGATTACGAGCAGGTGATGGACATCGTGGATGTGTGGTTCGAGAGCGGCTCGACCCATGCCTTCGTGCTGCCGCCGCGCGGCCTGCCTTTCCCGGCCGATCTCTACCTCGAAGGCTCCGACCAGCATCGCGGCTGGTTCCATTCCTCGCTGCTGGAATCGATCGGCACCAATGGCGTGGCGCCCTTCAAGGCGGTGCTGACGCATGGCTTCGTGCTCGACGAGCAGGGCCGCAAGATGTCGAAGTCGCTCGGCAACGTCACCGCGCCGCAGGAGGTGACGAAGCAATATGGCGCCGACATCCTGCGCCTCTGGGTGATGAATTCCGACACCGCGCTCGACCTGCGCATCGGGCCGGAGATCCTGAAGCAGCAGGCGGAGCTCTATCGCCGTATCCGCAACACGCTGCGCTGGCTGCTCGGCAGCCTCGATGGCTTCACGGACGCGGAAAGCGTGCCGCACGCCGAACTGCCGGAGCTGGAGCGCTGGGTGCTGCACCGCCTGTCGGAGCTCGATGCCCGCATCCGCGCGGCGGTCGAGACGCATGACTGGGCCGGCGTCCTGCCGGAGCTGCACAACTTCTGCAACGGCGACCTCAGCGCCTTCTACTTCGACATCCGCAAGGACGCGCTCTATTGCGACCCGGCGGACAGCACCCGCCGCCGCGCCGCGCGCACGGTGCTCGACGTGCTGCATCGCTGCCTCTGCGCCTGGTTCGCGCCGGTGCTGGCCTTCACCGCGGAAGAAGCCTGGCTGGCCCGTTTCCCGGATGAGGAAGGCAGCATCCATCTGCTCGACTTCCCGTTCATCCCGGAAGGCTGGCGCGATCCGGCGCTCGCGGCCAAATGGGCCCGCATCCGGGAGATCCGCGGCGCGGTGACCGGCGTGCTGGAGGAAGCCCGCCGCGCCGGCACCATCGGCGCCAGCCTGCAGGCGGCCCCCGTGCTGCATCTCGCGGCCGGCGATGCCGCGCTGCTGAGCGCTGCGGAATGGGCCGAGACCGCCATCGTCTCCGCCGCGGCGGTGGCGCCGGCGGCGGAAGGTGCGCCGGTCACGGTCGATTTCGCCGCCGCCCCCGGCGAGAAATGCGCCCGCTGCTGGCGGGTGCTGCCGGAAGTCGGGTCCTCGCCTCGGCACCCGACGCTGTGCCTGCGCTGCGACGACGCGGTGGAACGGGCATGAGCCTGCGTCTCGGCCTGCCGCTCGCCGCCGGCATCCTGGCCGTCGACCAGGCCAGCAAATGGTGGATCCTGGAAGGGCTGCGCCTGCCGGAGCTGCGTCAGGTGCCGCTGCTGGATCTCGGCCCGGTCGGGCTCGACCTCACCATGGTCTGGAACCGGGGCGTCACCTTCGGCATGCTGACGGGCGAGAGCGGCTGGCATCAGATCGCGCTGTCCGTGCTCGCGGCCCTGGTCGCGGCATTCCTGTTGCGCTGGCTGGCGCGGGCGGAGAACCGGCTGACCGCGATTGCTCTCGGTGCCGTGATCGGCGGCGCCGTTGGCAATGTGATCGACCGGCTGCGTTTCGGGGCTGTCGTCGATTTCATGGACGCGCATGCCTGGGGTTGGCATTGGTACGTCTTCAATCTGGCCGATGCCGCCATCGTCTGCGGCGTCGCCGCCCTGGTGATCGACGCCTTGTTTCGGCCGAACGCGGCCCCTAAGAAAGAGGCATGAGGATGCGCCCTTCCCGCCTTGTCCCGATCGCCCTGGCCGCCTTGCCACTGGCCCTGGGGGCCTGCGGCTCCGACACCATGCGGACCCTGGGCCTGACCCGGGACGCCCCGGACGAGTTCGCGGTGCTGACCCGCGCGCCGCTGTCGATGCCGCCGGACATGGGCGGCGCCCTGCCGCAGCCGCGCCCCGGCGCGGCCCGCCCGCAGGAACGCAGCGCCCGTGACGCCGCCGAGGCGGCGCTGGTCCCCGGCGCCGCCCTGGGCACCGGCGCCCCGGGCCGCGCCAGCGGCGCGGAATCGGCGCTGCTGTCCCAGGCCGGGCGCGACGTCCCGGACAGCATCCGCCGGCAGGTGGATGAAGAAAGCAGCCGTCTCGACGCGCCGCGACAGAGCTTCACCGACCGGCTGATGTTCTGGCGCGACACGCCGCCGCCGGGCACGGCCGTCGATGCGAGCCGGGAAAATGCCCGCCTGCGGGAAAATGCGGCGCTCGGCCGCGATGCGGGCGATGGCGAGACGGCGATCATCCAGCGCCCCAGCCGCGGCTTCCTCGGCATTTTCTGACGGTTGAACGACCTGGACGCCGCCACCTTCCCTCCGGGCGGCGTTCGCCCCATCCTGGGGCCATGATCACCATGTCGCGACGTGCCGCGCTTGCCGCCGGCGCCGGCCTCTGCGTGGCGCCGCCCGTGCGGCGGGCCGCCGCCTTCACGCCGCCGGCCGGTGAGCGGCCGCTGTTCGGCGCCCGGCTCTGGAGCCTGCCGAACGGGTTGCGGGTCGCCTTCGCGCAGAGCCGCCGCATCCCGGTCATTTCCCAGTTCCTGTTCTACGGTGCCGGCGGCGGCGAGGATCCGGAAGGCCTGTCCGGAATCGCCCATTATCTTGAGCACATGATGTTCAAGGGCAGCCGGCACGTGCCCTCCGGCGCCCTGTCCCAGCGCGTGGCGCGGGAGGGCGGCAATGACAACGCCTTCACTTCCCGCGACGTCACCGCCTATTTCCAGCAGGTCGAAGCCTCCCGCCTGCCGATGATCATGGACATGGAAGCGGATCGCTGCGCCGAGCCGCTGTTCCCGCCGCCCGAAATGGCTTCCGAACTCGCGGTGGTGCTGGAGGAGCGGCGGCTGCGCACCGATGCCAATCCGCGTGCGCTGTTCCGCGAGGCTTTCGGCGCGGCGCTCTGGGGCCGGCAGCACTGGCATGGCCGCCCGGTCATCGGCTGGCCGGAGGAGATCCGCGCCATCCGGCACCCCGACCTGGTGGGGTTCTTCCAACGCTGGTACGCGCCCTCCAACGCCGTGCTGGTGATCGCCGGCGATGCCGAGGCGGATGCGCTGGAACGCCTGGTCGAGCAGTATTTCGGCGCCGTGCCGGCACGGCCCGCCGCCACCCGCCACCGGGCGCCGCCGCCCGCGGCGCCGGTGGAGCGGCGGCTCATCAGCCACAGCACCGCGATCCGCGAAGGCAGCTTCCTGCGCGGCTGGATCGCGCCCTCGCTCACCTATGGCGCCAGCGAGCATGCCTGGGCGCTGGAAGTGCTGGCGCATATGCTGGGCGGCGGCCAGGGCAGCCTGCTGCATGAGGCGCTGGTGGAAACCGGCATCGCGGTCTCGGCCAGCGCCGGCTATGATTCGGATGCGGTCGGCGCCAGCGAATTCCTGGTCTCCGCCATGCCCAACCGCGGCGTCGCGCCGGACCGGGTGGAAGACGCCGCCGCCGCCGTGGTGGAACGGCTGCTGCAACAGGGTGCCAATGCGGCGCTGGTCGCCCGCTCGATCCGCCAGATCACGGCCGGCGCGCTGCTGGCGCTGGACGGCGTCGGCGCGGCGCCGCGCATGCTGGGCAATGCGCTCGCCTCCGGCCTGCCGGTCGAGGTCGTGGAATACTGGCCCGCCCATATCCGCGCGGTGACGCCGGAGCAGGTGACAGCCGCCGCCCGCGCCGTGCTCGGCGCCCCGATGGACGCCATCGGCTGGCTGCTGCCGGAGACCGCGTGATGGCCGAAGGCTTCACCCTGCCGATCCAGGTCGTCGAAAGCGACGGGATCAGCGCCTGGCTGGCCGAGGACCACTCGGTGCCGGTGGTGTCGCTGTCCTGGTCCTGGCAGGGCGGCGCCGGCCTGGATGCGGCGGGGGAGGAGGGCGCGACCGCGCTGATGGCCTCCCTGCTGACCGAAGGTGCCGGCGATCTGCGGGCGCGGGACTTCGCCGATGCGCTGCGTGACGATGCCATCGCGCTGGGCTTCGAAAGCCAGCGCGACGGGTTCGAAGGCGGCTTCCGCGCGTTGCGCGAAGCGGTGCCGGCGGCGCTGCGCCTGGCCCGCCTGGCCATGGCGGCGCCCCGTTTCGATGCCGATGCACTGCAGCGGGTGCGTGCGCGGGCGGTCGCCGGTGCGCGGCAGATCATGGAAGCCCCGGCCGGCCAGGCGCGCCGCGTCTTCTGGGCCGCGGCCTATCCGGACCATCCCGCCGGCCGGCCGAGCGGCGGCACCGCCGAGAGTCTGGCCGGCCTGTCCGAAGCCACGCTCCGCGCCGCGCATGCGCGGCAGATCCGCCGCGACGGGCTGCTGGTCGCCGCGGCCGGCGCGATCAGTGCGGAGGAACTGCGGGCGCTGCTGGTGACGCTGTTCGCGGCGCTGCCGGCGGGCGCGCCGCCGCCGCCGCCACCGCTGCCGGGCTTCACCGCTTTCGGACGCCGCGTGGTGCCCATGGCCTTCCCGCAATCGACCATCATCTTCGGCCAGCCCGGCCTGTCCGCGCAGGATCCGGACTGGGAAGCGGCCCAGGTGATGCTGCGGGTGCTGGGCGGGGGCGGCTTCTCCTCCCGCCTCATGCAGGCGGTCCGGGTGGAGCGCGGGCTGACCTATGGCATCAGCGCCGGGCTCGACCTGCTCTATGGCCAGGCGCTGATCACCGGCGGGCTGGCGACGGAAAACGCCAAGGTGGCGGAAGCGCTGGCGGTGACCGGCGGCGAATGGCGGCGCATGGCTGAAACCGGCCCGACCGAGGCGGAGCGCGGCGACGCCATCGCCTATCTGACCGGTTCCCTGCCGTTGCAGTTCACCGACAGCCGCCGCATCGCCAGCACCCTGCTGTCCTTGCGGCGGAACGACCGGCCGCTCGGCTGGCTCGCCGCGCGGCCGGCGCGGCTGGCGGCGATCACGCGGGACCAATTGGCCGCGGTGGCGGGACGGCTGCTGAAGCCGGATGCGTTCTCGGTCGTGATCGCGGGGCAGCCGGACGGGCTGTAGCCCGCGGGTCTTCATCGACCTGTCGCACCGGTCCCCGAACGAAGCCGGTAGAGAGGAGACCTGCCCGGATCCGGAGGCGCGCCATGGACCAGCTCGGTTATCCCGCCGTGATCTATGATGATCTGGACGGGTTCGAAGTCTATTTTCTCGACTTGCCCGACTGCCCGGTGACTGCGGATTCACTGGAGGAAGCTCGCTTGTCGGCGGTCGAGGCCCTGGCCGATTACGCCGAACTCCTCGCCGAGGAAGGGGAGACCCTGCCGCCGCCCTCTCCCGCCGATGCGCCCTTGCCCGACTGGCTGGCGGAGGATCACCGTGAGCCGGTCGAACGCCTGTTGGTACCGCTCGAACCCTCCACCGCGTCCTTGTAGGCCGCCGGGCGGCCCAGCGCTCCGCCCAGATGCGATCATGTCGCCGTGCAACCAGCGCCCGGGCCGCGACGCTGTCAGCGCTGGATGCGGCGCGTGGATGGTCACGCCAGGGGCGCTTGCCAGCCCCGCCACGGCGCGGCCACCTTCGTGGGGGAGAACAGATCATGAGCACCACCATCGAGGCCGCCTGGCGGGCGGTGACCGAGCAGGCCGCACGCCCCGGCGCGCGCGGGATCCGCGCGCGCTTCGCGGCCGAGCCGATGCGGGCCGGCCGCTGGATGCACCGCGCCGACGGGCTGCTGCTCGACCTTTCGCGCACCAGCCTCGACGACGCTGCGCTCGCGGCGCTGCTCGGCCTGGCCGGGGCGACCGGGGTGCTGGCCCGGCGCGACGCCATGGCCCGGGGCGAGCCGGTGAACGGCACCGAGCAGCGCGCGGTGATGCATATCGCGTTGCGCGCCCCGCGCGAGGTCGGCTACCGCGCCGGTGAGGAAGATGCCTCGGCCGCCGTGCACGACACGCTCGGCCTGATGCGCGCCTTCGTCGAGGCGGTGCATGCCGGCGAGATCACCGGCAGCACCGGGGAGCGGTTCACCGATGTGCTGAATATCGGCATCGGCGGCTCCGACCTCGGGCCGGCCATGGCCGCGCGTGCGTTGTCGGGACCGCATGACAAGCTGCGCGCGCATTTCCTCGGCAATGTCGATGCCCATGCCTGGGAGGCGATCCGCCCGAACCTCGATCCCGCCCGCACCCTGGTGCTGATCGCCAGCAAGACCTTCACCACGCAGGAGACCATGGCCAATGCGCGGCTGGTGCGCGCCTGGCTGGCGGCGGCGCTGGGCGAAGCGGCGGTGTCGCGGCACCTCGCGGCGCTCTCCACCAACCTGCCCGCGACCGCTGATTTCGGCGTCGCGCCGGCCCGAGTCTTCGGCTTCCGCGACTGGATCGGCGGCCGCTTCTCGATGTGGTCGGCGATCGGGCTGTCTGTCGCGCTCGCCCAGGGCTGGGACCGCTTCGCCGCGCTGCTGGCGGGGGCGCATGCCATGGACGCGCATTTCCTGCAGGCGCCGGCGGAGCAGAACCTGCCGCTGCTGCTGGCGCTGACCGAGATCTGGCATGTGAACGGGCTCGGCTACCCGACGCGCGCGGTGCTGCCCTATGACGAGCGCCTGGCGCGGCTGCCCGCCCATCTGCAGCAGGTGGAGATGGAAAGCCTCGGCAAGGGCGTGACGCTCGGCGGCGCGCCGGTGGCGCAGGCCACCGGTCCGGTGGTGTTCGGCGAAGCCGGCACCAATGCCCAGCACAGCTTCATGCAGCTCATCCACCAGGGCCCGGTGCCGGTGCCGGTCGATTTCGTCATGGTCGCCAATCCCGACCATGGCCATCCGGACAGCCACCGCAAGCTGCTGGCGAATGGGCTGGCGCAGGCCGAGGCGCTGCTGGTCGGCCGCAGCGGCGAAGCGGTCGCCGCCGAGATGCGGGCGGCCGGCATGCCGGAGGAGCGGATCGCGGCGCTGCTGCCGCACCGCATCTTCACCGGCGACCGGCCTTCGGTGACCATCCTGCTGCCGCGGCTCGATCCCTTCTCGCTCGGCGCGCTGGTGGCGCTCTATGAGCACAAGGTGTTCTGCCTGGGTGCGCTCTGGAACATCAACGCCTTCGACCAATGGGGGGTGGAACTCGGCAAGCAGCTCGCCGGGCCGATCCTGGCGGCGCTGGAAGGCGGGAAGCGGCCGGCGCATCCGGCCACCGCGGCGATGCTGGCGGAGATCGAGGCGCTGCGGGCGCCATAGGGCGGAAGCGCCCGGGGCGCGAATCCGTCCGGCAAAGACAAGGAGCATTGTCCGCTCACCCTGGCTCACTTCAAATGCTCTAGCTTCTTGTTTTGTCGAGCATTTTCACCCGCTCCGGCGATTCCGCCTGCGCGGGATCTGCTCTAGATTGCCAGCATGGTGATTCGCCTTCTCCCCGAGACCACCGCCAACCGCATCGCCGCCGGCGAGGTGGTGGAACGGCCGGCCGCGGCGGTGAAGGAACTGGTGGAGAATGCGCTGGATGCCGGCGCGACCCGGCTCCGCATCATTCTCGAAGGCGGCGGCGTCGACCGCATCCTGGTCGAGGATGACGGCGGCGGCATGGAACCGGCCGATCTGGCGCTCTGCGTCGAACGCCACGCCACCTCCAAGCTGCCCGAGGAAGGGCTGCTGTTCCGCATCGCGACCCTGGGTTTCCGGGGGGAGGCGCTGCCTTCGATCGGCGCCGTGGCACGGCTGGCCATCACCTCCCGCACCGCCACCGGCGGTGCGCATCGCATCGCCGTCGAAGGCGGCCGCAAGAGCGAGGTGACGCCGGCCTCCGGCGCGCCGGGGACCCGGGTGGAGGTGCGCGACCTGTTCTTCGCGACGCCGGCGCGGCGCAAATTCCTGAAATCGCCGCGCGCCGAAGCCGATGCCGCGGTCGAGGCGGTGAAGCGCCTGGCCATGGCCTGGCCAGAGGTCGCCTTCAGCCTCGAGGCCGATGGCCGCGCGGTGCTGGCGCTGCCGGTCGCCGATCGCACCCAGCGGCTGCGCGACCTGCTGGGGCCGGATTTCGCCGCCGCCGCGGTGGCGGTCGAAGCGGTGCATGAGATGCTGGATATCGAAGGCATGGCGGCGCTGCCGGCGCATAGCCGGGCGACGGCGGCCGAGCAGCATCTGGTGGTGAATCGCCGCCCGGTGCGCGACCCGATGCTGCGCGTGGCGCTCCGCGTCGCCTATCGCGACGTGATCGCGGCCGGGCGGCAGCCGGTCGCCGCGATCTTCCTGACCCTGCCGCCCGACCAGGTCGATGTGAACGTGCATCCGATGAAGACCGAGCTGCGCTTCCGCCAGCCGGATGCGGTGCGCGGCGCGCTGATTTCCGCGGTGCGCCGCGCGCTGGCGACCGGCGCCGGTGACGCGGTGGCCGCCGTGCCTTCGGCCAGCGTGACATCCGCCATGGTCGAAGGCTTCGCCGAGACCCAGCTCTCCCTGGCGCCGCCGCCGCGGCGGTCTCCCGCGCCCTGGTCGCAGGGCCGGCTCGCCATGCACATGGCGCCGCCCTTGCCGGAACCGCGACCGGAAGCGCCGGTCGCCGCCGAGCATCCGCTCGGTCGCGCGGTGGCACAGGTGATGGACACCTATATCCTCGCCGAGGCGCCGGACGGGTCACTGATCCTGGTCGACCAGCATGCAGCGCATGAGCGGCTGACGCATGAGCTGCTGCGCGCCCAGCGCCTCGATGGCGGGGTCCGCAGCCAGGCGCTGCTGATCCCGGCGGTGGTGGAATTGCCGCAGCGCGACGCGGCGCGGCTGGCCGAGGCGGCGCCCGATCTGGCGCGGCTGGGGCTGGAGCTGGAGGGGTTCGGCACCGGCGCGGTGCTGGTGCGGTCGCTGCCGGCCTTGCTCGGCAACCCCGATCCGGCGCCGCTGCTGCGCGACCTGGCGGAGGAGCTGGCGGAGTGGCAGGAGGCGACGGCGCTGGAACTGCGCCTCGATGCCGCCATCGCCCGGCTCGCCTGCCATGGCTCGATCCGCGCCGGGCGGCGTCTGGCGCCGGCCGAGATGGACGCGCTGCTGCGCCAGATGGAAGCGACGCCGCGCGCCAACACCTGCAGCCATGGCCGCCCCACCTGGCTCAAATTCGATAAACCCGCGTTTGAAAAGTTGTTCGGGCGCCGCTGAAGTCAGTCACGAAGGCGGGTTATTCCTTTGCCGCTGCGTCGATGTGTAAAGGCCACGCGGCCATAGGCCGCTATCAGTTTCAGCGGCGGCGAGGCGAAGCCGATGCCCCGAGGCCGCGAATGCGGCCCGCGCGCGACCATCAGCCGCGCCGGAAGCTAGCTGACAGCGCGCAAGCCAAGCACGCGGATGCGTGCGCCGGCGCTTGAGGCCGATATAATGTCCCGAAACGCTGTTTATACGACATTTGGGACGGCAGGGCTTGGGCCTAGCTTCCCTTGCAACGGACGCCTTGGGGCGTCGCTGCGAAGAGGAATGGGACCAATGAGCGGGAACAAGGGCACGGCGCTGATCACCGGCGCGTCGTCGGGTATCGGGGCGATCTATGCGGACCGGCTGGCCCGGCGCGGGCATGACCTGATCCTGGTCGCCCGCAACCAGGACCGGCTGGCGGCGCTGGCGGCGAAGCTGACGCAGGAGACGGGCCAGATGGTCCGG
>DASYDR010000160.1:0-20436 GCA_036499545.1 Roseomonas sp.
AGTCGACATTGCCGGCCGCGGCCTGGGCCGACAGCCATTCCCGCAGATAGCGTTCCTTCAACCCGGTCTTGCCGGCGAGCTCGGCGGCGGTCACCGGTTCGCCGTTCGCCATCGCCTTGAACAGGCCGATCCGGTCGCCGAGCACGATCAGCGCGCCGGTGACACAGGCACCGACATCGCCGACCAGCCGCCCCAGCAGCCCGTCCAGCTTCTGGCTATCGACCGCGCGCATGGTTGCATCCTCCCGGCCCGGCGCCATCGCGACGGCCTGGTTCGTATACCGTTTGCCGGCGCGGGCGGCTTACGATCTGGTGAGGTGCGACCCTTGCCATGCGCCCGGCGCAGCCGCGGGACGCCAGTCGGCGCGCGCCGCGCCGGCGCCATCAGCGTCTGCGTCAGGTTGACGATGGCAAGGCATGCCGGCCGCGCGGGGCCGGTGGCAAACCGGCCGTCATCCGGTGGGTCAGCTCTTGCCGACGCCCCAGAACACCGGGAAGGGCGCCTTGGTGATGCCGGTCACGTTGCGCCGCCAGGCGGTGTAGCTGAGGAAGAAGCCAGACGGCACGAAGCTGACATTCTCCATCGCGGCCCGGTTCGCGGCATCGACGGCGCCGCGCTCCACGCCCGCATCGGTGGCATCGAACCAGGCGGCGATCGCCGTCTGCACCGCGTCCGACTGCGCCCAGCCATTGGTCGAGCTCTCACCCGCGCTGTCGAGGGATTTATGCGCCGCCGGATTGGCGCATTCGGCGCCGGCCACCCAGCTATGGCTGAAATGCCAGCCACCGCTCTGCGGCGGCTGCCGGCTGGCGGTGCGGGTGGAATGCGCGCCCCAGTCCATGGCCATGAAATCGATCTTCATGCCGAGCCTGGTCAGCAGGTCGGCGCTGATTTCCGCCTGCGCCTTGACGAAGGGCGCATCGGTCGCCGCCGGCAGGATGATCGTCTCCCCGGCATAGCCCGACGCGGCCAGCATCCGCTTCGCGGCATCGATGTCGCGCAGCGCCAGCATCGGCTCGCTGCCGGCTTCGGTGTAGAGCGGCGTGCCGGGCGTGAAGAAGCTCGGCATCGGCTTCCACAGCGCCGGGTCGCCGCCGATCACGGCGCCCATGTAGTCGGCCTGGTTCACCGCCGCCTGGATCACCCGCCGCACCCGCACGTCGTTGAAGGGCGGGTACAGGTGGTTCATGCGGGTGATGGCGACATTGCCGAGCAGGTCGGCGACATCGACCCGGATATCGCGCCCCCGGCGCAGCATGGGCGCCAGGTCGGAAAGCGGCTGCTCCCACCAGTCGATCTCACCCTGCTGCAGCGCCGCCGCGGCGGTGCTCGGGTCCGGCATCGTGATCCATTCGATGCGATCGAGCAGCATGCGCTTGCCGCCCGCCAGCCAATCCGCGGGTTCCTGCCGCGGCTGGTAGCCGGCGAAACGCTCGAAGGCAGCGCGGGCGCCGGCATTCCATTCGTCGCGGCGGAAGACCATGGGGCCGGAGCCGACATAGTCGGTGATGCTGCGCGACGGGTCGGTGCGCGCGATGCGCTCCGGCATGATCGCCAGCACCAGCGTCGTCGCCTTGCCGAAGGCGTAGAGCAGCTTGGGGAAGGGGCGCTTCAGCCGCAGGCGGAACACGCGGTCATCCACCGCTTCGATCGCATCCAGGCTGGCCTGCAGCTTGCGGCCCATGACATCGCCCCGCATCCAGCGGTTGATGCTGGCGACGACGTCGCGGGTCAGCACCGGCTCATTATCGTGGAAGCGCAGGCCAGGGCGCAGCGTGAAGGTCCAGACCTTGCCGTCGGCGGACAGGTCATGGCCTTCGCACATCTGCGGCTTCGGGACGAAATCGGCGCCGACGCCATAGAGCGTATCCCACACCAGCAGCGCGGCGTTGCGCACCACCTGGCGCGTGGTGATCACCGGATCCATGCCGGAGAGATCGGCCTGCGGCACGAAACGCAGCATGCGCGCGCCCTGGGCGCGGGCGAGGCGCGGCGCGGCGAGGGCGGCGGCGGTGGCAGTGAGGAAGTGGCGACGATTCATGGGCGACGGATCCTTGACGGCTGGCCCGTGCTGCCGGCGTTGGCGGAAGCATATGGGCGCCGTCCGGCAGTGACAAGGACGCCGCGCCCGCGCTGCGCGCCCGGCCTGGATCAGGGTTGCGGCGTGGCGCGCATCACGAAGGTACCTTCGTCGAAGCCGGCCTGGTAGGCGATGCCACGCCGCGTCGCCCAGACCCAGGACGCGGTGTAGAGCGGCACCACCGCCATATCGGCCATGGCGATCCGCATCGCCTCCTGCTGCAGCCGTTCCCGCGGCCCGTCCTCGAGCGTGCGGGACGCGGTCTCGATGCGGCGGTCGACCTCGGGGTTCGCGTAGCGGCCGCGGTTGAAGGCGCCATAGCCCTGCGCGGTGTCGACGCCGTGCAAGGCCTGGCGCAGCACCTGCAGGCTGTCGCCATAGCTGCCCCAGCCATTCAGCATCAGGCTGGCGTCGAAGCGCGCCATGCGGGTGTAGAAGACCGATTGCGGCTCCGCCTCGGCCTGGGTCTGGATGCCGATCCGGGTCAGCATCTGCGCCACCGCCAGGCAGGTCTGCCGGTCATTGACGTAGCGGCCGTTGGAGCAGTGCAGCACCATCCGGAAGCCCTGCGGATAGCCGGCTTCCGCCAGCAGCCGCCGCGCCGCGGCGGGATCATGGGCGCCGGCACCGGTCTCCCCGGCCCAGCCGAACATGCCGGCGGGCACCGGCTGGTCGGCGGGCGTCGCGAAGCCTTCCATGGCGCGTTCCGCCAGCGCCGCCCGGTTGATCGCGAGGGCGATGGCGCGCCGCACCCGCGCATCGCGCAGCGGGTTGGCCGGCAGCGGCTGGCCATCGGCGCCGGTCACGAAGGGGCTGGTCTCCCGCGCCGTATCCGGCACCAGGAACATGCTGCGGTTGCCGTCATGCACGAAGAGGCGGATGCGGGCATCGTCGCGCAGCCGCGCCATGTCGTTCAGCGGCACCTTGTCGATCAGCGCGACATCGCCGCTCAGCAATGCCGCCAGCCGCGCCGCATCATTCGGGATGGCCCGGATCGTCACCTGGTCCCAGGCTGGCGCCGGGCCCCAGTAGAGCGGGTTGCGCGCCAGCTCCAGCCGGTCGTTCGGCATCCAGCGCAGCATGCGATAGGGCCCGGTGCCGATCGCCGCCTCACCGCGGTTGAAAGCCGGCGTATCGGCACCCTCGGCGGCGCGGGCGGAGACGATGCGGATGCGGGACAGGTCGAAGGGCAGTTGCGGATAGGGTGCCGCGGTCTCCAGCCTGAGGCGCAGCGGCCCGGACGCGGCGGCGGCGGTGATGGCGCGGGCATAGGGGGCATAGGTGCCGGCGCCATGCCGCACGCTGGCCACCCGTTGCAGGGTGAACAGCACATCCGCCGCCGTGAAGGGCGTGCCGTCGGAAAAGCGCACGCCGGGCCGCAGATCGAATTCCCAGGCCGTGTCGCTGACCGCGCGCCAGCCGGTGGCCAGCCCCGGGATCAGATGCAGCTCGGCATCCACCGCGATCAGCGTGTCGAAGATGTGCTGGTGCAGGGCGGAGCTGACGAAGCTCGGCGCCACATGCGGATCCATGGCGCGCGCATCCGCCTGCACCCCGATCGCCAGGTCGGCGGCCCGCGCCGCGACCGGCAGCCCGAGCAGCGCCAGCAGCAGCGCGCGAAGAAGACGCATCAGCCTTCCGGCGTGGCGGCGAAGATGCGCGCGCGCAGTGCCGGATCGACCCCGGCCAGCTGCCGGTGCGGTTCGAGCAACCCCATGGAGAAGGGCCAGTCGGAGCCGAACAGGATCCGCTCCGGCCCCAGCACCTCCGCCGCCATGTGCAGCGCCGGCGCGGAATGGGTGATGCAGTCGGCGTGGAAATCGCGGAAGGCCTCGGTCATCGGGCGCGCCCCGGTATCGGCGCCGGGGCGGCGCACCGCCTGGCCATGCGCCAGCCGGCCGGCGATCATCGCCACGCTGCCGGCGCCATGCGACAGGATGAAGCGGATGCGGGGGAAGCGCTCGATCACCATCGACATCGCGAGATGCGCCGCGGCCAGCGCGGTCTCGCCCGGCCCGCCCAGCAGATTGTGCAGGAAGAATGGATCCAGGCGTCGGTCGCTGCCCGCGGTCGGATGCAGCAGGATGAAGGCCCGCGCGGCATCCAGCGCTGCCCAGAGTGGTTCATAAGCGGCATCGGAGAGCATCAGGCCGGACGCCGCATGCCCCGCCGCCATGGCGAAACGGGCGCCCTGCGGCGCGAAGGCGGTGACGATGGCCGCCGCCAGGGCCGGATGCCGCACCGGCAGCAGGAAGCTCGGCGCCAGCCGATCCGGGAAGCGGCCGGCCACCTCCGCCAGCGCCGGGTTGACGTAGTCGCACCAGAGGCGCGCACCGGCTTCGTCGAGCCCGGCGCGGTAGAGCGGCGGCGGCACCGAGATCCAGGCCCGGGCGATGCGCTGCGCATCCATCCAGGCGATCAGCGCCTCCGGCTTGAAGACGGAGGGTGAGGCGAGGGTGACGCCGCCATCCAGCACCAGCTTCGGCTCGTCCGGCAGCCAGGTGACGCCGGGCAGGCCGGCGATGCGGTCCGGCAGGATCGGCGCCAGATGCGCGTGGCAATCGAGGGCGATAGGCTGCATGCGATCATCCATCCGATAGCAGGCCGGCGCGCAGATCCGCGAGCGCCGCCTGGCTGGCGTTGTGGCCGGACAGGCCGGAGATGAAATTGCCGGGCCAGGTGCCGTTGCCGCTGAGATAAAGGCCCCGCGTCGGCGTGCGATAGGCATGCAGCCCCGGCAGCGGCCGCATCCAGAACTGGTTCCAGGGTGCCAGGTCGCCATGCGTCATGTTCGCCTCGACCAGCCCGTAGTCGCGCTCGAACTGTTCGGGGTCGATGCAGCGCCAATCGGTGATGAGGTCCGGCAGGTTCGGCATCCATTCCGCGACGGCGGCGATGCTGCGCTTCGCCAGCGCCTCCCGCTCCTCAGCCCAGCTGCCCTGCTTCAGGTGATAGGGCGCGGTACCGACATTCAGGCTGAGCACGTGCTTGCCGTCGGGTGCCAGCCCGGGCGAGCTGAGCGAGGGGCAGAGCCCCCAGACCACCGGCTTTTCGGCGACCCGGCCGAGCATCATCTCGGCATGGCTCTCCTCCAGGTAGTCGAGGGAGGGTGCGATGCGGAACTGCGCCGCGGCCAGCGCCGCAGGATCGGCATCGGCCGGCGCATTGGCGTAGCGCGGCACGCCATCGAGTGCCAGCACCACCTTGAACGCCTTGCCGGCCATCGGGCGCTTGCCCATCCGTTCCCGCCAGGGCTGCCAATCGGCATCGTCGCGCATCAGATCGACGACGGTGACGCGCGGATTCATCGCGGAAATCACCAGCGGCGCCAGGAATTCGTCGCCATTGCCGGTGACCACGCCCTGCACGGCGCCGTTCCGGGTCAGGATACGGTCGGCCGGCGCTTCCGCGCGCAGCACGACGCCGCGGGCGCGGGCGGAAGCCAGCATGCTGTCGATGATCGCGCCCATGCCGCCGATGGGCATGCCGGTCGATCCGCGCAGCGGCATGCGGCGCGGATCATCGGCCTGCTCGGCGCGCAGGGAAGCGAGGGAGAGCGGCCGGGTCAGCAGGTTCACCGGCGTCCCGGGCGTCGAGGGCGTGCAGCTGCCGCCCACCACCGCCATCGGCCCGATCAGGGTCTGGGTCTGCCAGGCGAGGTCGAATTGCGCCATCAGGTCGCGCACGCTGCCGAGGAAGATGCGGCTGAAGGCTTCCTGGTCGTCCAGGCTGGTCAGGTTGCGGACCAGTTCCTGCAAGGTCGGCGGTTCGCGGAAGACGGAAATGCCGAGCTTCTCCGCGAAGGCCTGCAGATAGGCGAAGAAGGCATCGTAGCGCGCGGCTTCGCCCGGCGCGAAAGCCTCCATCTGCGCCGCGCTGCGGGCGCGGTCGCGCCAGCCGACGAAGAGGGAGCCGTCGGCCAGCGGATGCACCAGGGTCGGGTCGATCGGCTGGAAGCGCAGCCCATGCGCTTCGAGGTCGAGGTCCTGGACGATCTTCGGTTCCAGCGAGCCCGGTGAATTGGCGATGGTGCAGCGGTAGCCCGGCATGAACTCCACCGTCGCCACCGGCCCGCCGAAGCGGGCGCCGCGTTCCAGCACCAGCACCCGCAGCCCGGCGCCGGCGAGATAGCCGGCGGCGACCAGGCCGCTATGGCCACCGCCCAGGATGATGGCGTCGAAGCGAGCGGCGTTCATCGGTCAGCGCGGCAGCAGGTCATTGGTGTAATAGGCCTCGGCCGGGCGCTGCTGGCGGATCTCGCCGGCGGCGTGCAGCGTGTCGATCAGCGCGCGCCATTCCTCGGGCGTGGAGCGGCCCCAGGCGGCATCGCCGGGCGGCGTGCTGAGCGCCGCCAGGCCGCGCGTATAGTCCAGGCATTGCCCCATATTGCCGGCGATCTGCACCCGCGACCGGATCAAGGTGCAGGCGGCTTCGGTATCGGCCGCGACATCGGCCTGGGCCCGGCGGAAGGCGGTCAGCGCGGCGCGGATCGCGTCCGGCTTGTCGCGGATCGCCTGTTCGCTGGCGGCGAAGCCGAAGCCCAGCAGCGGCACGCCGAAATCCGCCAGTTCCATCACCACCGGCTCCTGCCCGGCGCCGCGCACGATGGCGCGGTAGGCATGGCTGTCGCCGCTGACGACGTCCACCTGCCCGGTCAGCAGCGCCGCGGTCTTCGACGACGCGTCGAGCGAGATGATGTTGAGCGCGCTGTCCGCGATAGTGTTGGCGCGGCGGAAGACCGTGAGGCTGAGGCCGTCCGAACCGCCCGGCGTGCTGCCGATGCGCAGCCCGCGCAGCGAATCCGGCCCGGTCAGCGTGACGCGCCCCCGGATGCCGACGAAGGAGGCGGAGGTGCGGTGCTGATAGACCGCGACCGCTTTCAGCGGCACGCCGCGCGCGATCGCCGCCGCGGCGTTGGTGATGTTGACATGGCCCAGGTCATAGGCGCGCTGGCCGACCATGATGGCGGTGGTGTTGGAACCGCGCCCCTGTTCGACCTCCACCTCGACGCCGGCGTCGCGGAAATAGCCGCGTTCCTGCGCCACGAAGAAGGTGGAATGGTAGGGCAGCCAGCCCCAGTCGAGCAGGATGCGCAGCCGCGGCGTCTGGGCGCGGGCGATGGCGGGCAGGGCCAGCGCCGCGGTGCCGGCCAGCAGCGCCCGGCGGGGCATCACACAGGGGAATGCGGTCATGCTGTGGCTCCTCTGCCGGGCTCAGAGCGTGATGATTTGAGGTGGAATTGCCGAAAATCTGAATCACGCGATCAAACGAAACGCTGGAGCATCATCTGTGAGCCCTTGCGAACGGATCATGCTCCAGGATCATTCTTCGGCGCGGCCGCGCTGGCTGGCGTGCCAGGGGATCGCGAGGCGTTCGAGATAGTCGGCGAGATACCAGGTGATGATTCCGAGCATGGAGACCACCACCACCGCGGCGAAGGCGGTCGGCACTTCCAGGCTGCCGACCGACTGGATCAGCATATGGCCGAGGCCCTTGTTGGAGGCGACGAATTCACCGATCACCGCGCCGAGCGGCGCCAGCGTGATGGAGACCTTGATGCCGGACATGATGCTGGGCAGCGCGCTCGGCAGCCGGATGGTGCGCAGCGTCTGCCAGGTGCTGCCGCCCATGGAGCGGGTCAGCAGCAGCAGGTCGGGATCGGCGGAGCGCAACCCGGTCACCGTGTTCACCAGCATCGGGAAGAAGGTGAAGACGACGACGAAGATGATGCTGCTCTTCAGCCCGAAGCCGATCCAGACCAGCAGCAGCGGCGCGACCACCACTTTCGGGATGGCGTGGAAGACCACGAGCCAGACATAGAGCACGCGTTCCACCGCGGGCGAGGCGGCGATCAGCGCGCCGAGCGTCAGCGCGATGATGCCGGCGATCAGGAAGCCGGTGACCGCCGCGAAGGCGGTGTATTGCAGCTGGTCGAGCAGCAGCCAGGCCTTCTCGGCCATCACCCCCGCCACCTCGCTCGGCGCCGGCAGCAGGTAGGAGGGCAGCTCGAACCCGCGCACCGCGAGCTCCCACAGGCCGATGCCGCCCGCGCCGCTCAGCAGCGGCAGCAGGATGCCGGCGCCGCGGCCGCCGCGCGGGCCGCCTTCGCCGGCGGCATCGGATGCGATGGCGCGGGATGCGGCGCGGGTCTGGCTCATCCGGTCAGGACTCCGGTGCGTTCGAAATGCGTGCGGATCCGGCGGGTCAGCGCCGCGAATTCCGGCTCTTCCCGCATCGCCAGCTTGCGCGGGCGCGGCAGGTCGACCGGGATGTCGTCCAGGATCAGGCCGGGGCGCGCCGACATCACCAGTACCCGGTCGGACAGGAAGACCGCTTCGGGAATGCTGTGGGTGATGAGGACGGAGGTGGTGCGGCCGGCGCCCTGCACGCGCTGCAGCAGCACGCCCATCTGGTCGCGGGTCATCGCGTCCAGCGCGCTGAAGGGTTCGTCCAGCAGCAGCAGGGATGGATCGCAGAGCAGGGCGCGGGCGATCGCCACGCGCTGGCGCATGCCGCCCGACAATTCCCAGGGCTGCCGGTCGGCGAAGTCACCGACGCCGAGCTCGCCCAGCAGCGCCTGGGCGCGCACCGTCGCCTGGGCCAGGTCACGATGCTGGAGCTGCGCCGGCAGCAGCACGTTGTCGAGCACGTTGCGCCAGTCCAGCAGCAGGTCGCGCTGGAACACCACGCCGATGCCGGGCATGCCTTCCTGCACCGGCACGCCGTCGATCAGCACGCGGCCCTCGCTCGGGCGGTCGAGCCCGCCCAGGATCCGCAGCAGCGTGCTCTTGCCGCAGCCGCTGGGTCCGACGATCGCGGTCGTCTGGCCGGCCTTCAGCGTCACCGAGACCGGCCCCAGCGCATGCACCTGGCGCCGGCGCGCGGTGTAGGTGCGGCTGACCGCCTCGATGCGGATGCCGGCCGCGCTCAATGGCCGAACACCTCGGCGTAGAGGCGGAGCCAATTGCCATGCGCCAGGGCGGCGATCTCATCCTGGCTGAAGCCGACGGTGGCGAGGCCGCCTTCGATCTTGCCGATGTCGCGCACCTGCAGCAGCCAGTCCGGCGGCGGCGCCTTGCCGGGGCGGGAAGGCGGCGAGGCACCGAGGTCGACGCCGCGGGTCCAGCGCCCCATGCGCATCCAGTCATAGTCGCGCTTGACGAAGTTGTGGCTGCGGTCGGTGCCGATGGCGACGTGGTCGATGCCGGCCAGCTCGACGGTGCGGGCCACCATCTCGCACCATTTCTCGACCGAGCCGCAATATTCGTCGCCGGTGATGTTGCGATAGGTGGCGCAGCCGATCACGCCGCCCTGTTCGGCCAGCGCGCGGATCACGTCGTCCGACTTGTTGCGCTTATGGTCGAAGAGCCGCTTCGGATTGGCATGGGTGATGGCGACCGGCTTCAGGGAATGGCGGATCGCGTCCAGCGTGGTGCGGTCGCCGACATGCGACAGGTCGACCAACATGCCCGTGCGGTTCATCTCCCGCACCACCTCGCGGCCGAAGCGGGCCAGGCCGGAATCATGCTCCTCGTAGCAGGAGCCGCCGAGCGCGTTCTGGTTGTTGTAGGTGAGCTGGACGACGCGCACGCCGAGTTCGGCGAACATCTCGACCAGGCGGATGCGGCCCTGGAACAGGTCGGAATTCTGGAAGCCCATCAGCAGGGCGGTGCGCCCGCTGGAGACGATGGCCTGGATTTCGCGGGCGCTGCGGGCCTCGCCGACCAGATCCTCGTTCTCACGCACCAGGTCGCGCCAGCGGCCGAGGCTGTCGAGGGATTCGACCGTGTCTTCCCAGAAGCCGCAGGTGACGGTGACGCAGCCGATATCGGCCAGACGCAGCTCGTTGAACACGTCGCGGTCGAAATGGCCGCACTGCAACCCGTCGATCAGCATCCGCTGCCTTCCCCTCACTGTTCCCGCCGGCGTCGCGTCAGCCACGCCGGATCGGGAAATCGATTTCTTGATCGAAGCATGATGGGCATGCGGAAGGGGTGTCAAGCGTCCTCTTGCCGATCATTTGTATCAAGCCCGGCAAGCGAAGGCAGCGGGCCGCGCTTGCGGTGCCGGGAAGAAAACGTTTACTGAGGCTTATGCCGACGGCCGATAAAGAGCGCATGACCACCGTCCTCGATGTGGCGCGCCGCGCCGGCGTCTCCTCGGCCACCGTCTCCCGCGTGTTGAACGGGCAGGCGACCGTCAATGCGGAGGCGCGGCTGCGCGTGCTGGCGGCGGCGGCCGAACTCGGCTTCCAGCCCAACCGCATGGCGCAGAGCCTGCGCAGCGGCCGCGGCCGTGCCGTCGCGATGCTGGTCGGCGATATCGAGCAGAACCTCTATTCCGCGCTGACCAAGCATGTGCAGGCGATGCTCGGGCAGATCGGCCTCGACCTGCTGCTGTACAATCTCGACCACAGCCCGGACCGGTTGCGGAGCTTCCTGGCGATGGCGCCGTCGCTCGGCCTGCGCGGCCTGGCGCTGGCGACGACGGACGCCATCCCCCCGGAATTCGATCCCGTGCTGCAGGGGCTGCGGCGCGGCGGCATGACCCTGCTCTCGCTCGGCCAGCGCCTCGATGAACGCGGCATCCCCTCGATCGTGCATGAGGAACAGGCGGCCGGTGAGCGCGCGGTGCGCTTCCTGATCGAAAGCGGCCGCCACCCGGTACTCTTCGTCGGACGCGTCACCGGATCCGCGATCGGCGCGGAACGCTATCGCGGCTACCGCGCCGCGCTGGCCGGGGCCGGGCTGCCGCTACGGCGGGAGTTGGTGTTCGATACCGCCACCGCCTATCGCTACTCGGCCGGATATGACGCGGTGCGCCGGGCGATCGAAGCCGGTACCGGCTTCGGCGCGGTACAGGCGAGCAGCGACGAGATCGCGCTCGGCGCCATGGCGGCGCTGCATGACCACGGCCGCCGCGTGCCGGAGGATGTCGCGGTGATCGGCTTCGGCAATATCGATTGGGGCGCGCAGATGCGGCCCGCTTTGACCACGCTCAGCGTGCATCACGACGCCGTTGCCGCCGCGCTCCGCTCCGCCCTGGAGAATGCCGAGGCGGGGACCGAGGTGCCGATGCTGACCAGCATCGGCCGCAGCCTGATCCGGCGCGCCTCGGCCTGAACCACGCCTGGCCGCCGCGAATGGCGCGGCGGAGATTTTCTCCCGGAATGGCGAATGGCAGCGGCCGCATTATCCGATGCGCCAAATCTTGCGTTGATTTTCCTGTTTCACATAATCTTATAGTTTGAAATTGACAAACACCGATCGTGAGTCGGTAATTGGCTGGCTTCCTGTTGGAGATCCCGACGATGCCGCCTGCGCCGCATGCGACCGAGACCGCTTCCTTCCGCCCGCTGCGGTGCGGCGGGACGTGCTGTCGGCGCATGTGACGGCAGGCCTGCATCCGAGCTTCCACGGACATCGCCAGAGCGCGCCCGCCGCGCGGCGAGACAGAGAGAGCACCAGCCCATGCGCCAATCGCGCCCCATCACCGAAGGCGGCCACCTGATCGGTGTCGCCGCCCATGACGACCGGGAATGGTTCCTGATCGCGATCGACCCCCGCATCGATGACCTGCACGGCGCCCGCTTCCGCGACGCCCAGGATGCCGAACGCATGGCGCGGCGCATTTACGCACGTGAAATAGGACAAAGCGTGCCGGAGCTGCCGCGATGATCGGTCGCCGCCTGCTGCTGGCCGCCCCGGCGCTGCTGCCGGCGTTGGCCACCCGCGCCGATACCCGGCCGGTGACCCTGGTGGTGCCATTTCCGCCCGGCGGGGGCGTCGATGCCCTGGCCCGCGCCGTCGGGGAACGGCTGGCGCCGCGCCTGGGCACGCCGGTCATCATCGACAACCGCCCCGGTGGTTCCACCTCGCTCGCCGCCGGCCTGGTCGCACGGGCCGAACCCGACGGCCGCACGCTGCTGATCGGCACGCCTGCACTGTCGATCAACCCGGTGCTGCAGCCTTCACTGCCGCCGGGTGATCCCCGCGACGCGCTGGTCGCGATCGGGCGCATCGCGACCTTGCCCTATGTGCTGCATGTCGGGCCGGCTGGGCGCGATTTCGCGACCTTGCCGGACCTGATCGCCTGGGGCCGCGCGCATCCGGAGCGGCTCGACTTCGCCAATTCCGGCACCGCGACGGCGACGCATCTCTCCGCCGCGCTGCTGGCCTATCGAACCGGCATCAGCGTGACCCATGTCCCGTATCGGGGCGGTGCCCAGGCAGCGCTCGACATCGCGGCCGGGCGCGTGCACGGCATGTTCCAGCACGCGATCGAAGCCTTGCCGCTGCTGCGCGGGCGCCAGACGCGGGCGCTCGCGGTCAGTACCGCGGAGCGCAGTGCGGTGCTGCCGGAAGTGCCGGCGGTCGGCGAGACCATCGCCGGCTTCGACACCGGCTCCTGGAACGGCCTCTTCGCGCCGCGCGGCACGCCCGCCGCGGTGGTCGCGCGGCTGAACGCGGCGTTGAACGAGGCGCTGGCCGATCCCTCCCTGGCGGCGATCTTCACCCCGCAGGCGACGCGCTTCATCCCCGGCGCACCCGAAGCGCTGAGCGTGCTGCTCGACACCGAGATCCGCGGCTGGACCGCGCTCGCCGGTGCGACCGGCATCCGCGCGGAGGCGGGATCATGAACGCCATCACCCGGACCACGATCCCGGCACAAGCCGGCGCGCCGCTCGCGACGCTGCCGCCCCTGCTGGCCGCGATCGCCGAGGAAGCGGTGCTGCGCGACCGCGATGCGCGCTTCCCCTTCGCCAGCCTGGCGCGGCTGCAGGCGGCCGGCGTGCTGGCGCTGACCGTGCCGACCGCGCTTGGCGGCGGCGGCGCCGGCCTCACCCTCGCCGCCCAGGCGGTGCGCCAGGTGGGGGAGGCCTGCCCGTCCACCGCGCTGGTTCTCGCCATGCAGCTCACCAAACAGGCGGCGTTGGCCCGGCAGGACGACGCGCCGGCGGCGTTGCGGCAGCGCATCGGGCGGGAAGCGGTGACCGAAGGCGCGTTGCTCAACGCGTTGCGGGTCGAGCCGGAACTCGGTTCGCCCGCGCGCGGCGGGCTGCCGGCGACCACCGCCTGGCGGGCACCGGGCGGCTGGCGCCTCACGGGCCGCAAGCGCTACGCGACCGGCGCGCCCGGCCTGCGCTGGATGGACGTGCTGGCCCGCACGGATGAGGAGGCGCCGCGGCTCGGCAGCTTCTACGTCCAGGCCGGGGCGCGCGGCATCACCATCCGGGAAAGCTGGAACCATCTGGGCCTGCGTGCCTCCGGCAGCCATGACGTGGTGTTCGAGGATGTCTTCGTCCCCGACGACCATGTCGCGACCCTGCTGCCGGCAGGGGAATGGAAACCGGGCAACCCGGCCCAGGCGGCCTGGAACGCGCTGCTGGTGGGCGCGGTCTATACCGGCGTGGCGCAGGCCGCGCGGCGCTGGATCATCGGCTTCCTCAATCGCCGGGTGCCCTCCGGCCTCGGCCGCCCGCTGGCGACGCTCGACCGGGTGCAGGACCAGGTCGGCGTCATCGAAGCCTTGCTCGTCACCAATGCCCACCTGGCCGAGGCGGTGGGCGAAGCGGTCGATGCCGGCCGGACGCCGCCGCAGACCGAAAGCGGCCTGGTCAAGGCGGTGCTGGCCGAGAACGCCGTGCGCGCGGTGGAAGTCGCGGTGTCGCTTGCCGGCAATCACGGCCATGACCGCGCCTATCCGCTGGAACGGCATTGGCGCGACGTGCAATGCGCGCGGGTGCATGTGCCGACCGCCGATGCCGCCCGCCTCGCGGCCGGCCGCGCGGCGCTGGCGGTGGGGGCGGCGGCATGATCGGGCTGACCCTGCGCGCCGCAGCCGGCCTGTCCGCCCTGCTGGCCCTGGCCGCCGCCGGCGGGCTGCTGCGATGAGCGTGACCCGTCGCGCCCTGCTCGGCGCCTTCCTCGCCGCCCCCGCGATCGCGCGGGCGCAGGACATCTTTCCGTCGCGCCCGATCCGCTATGTCTGCCCGTTTCCGCCGGGGGCGACGAACGACAATGTCTCCCGCACCATGTCGCGCGCCCTGCAGACGCGGCTCGGCCAGCCGGTGGTGGTGGAGAACCGGGCCGGCGCCGGCGGCGGCGTGGGGGCCCGCTTCGTCGCCGAGAGCCGGCCGGATGGCCATACGCTGCTGAACGCCTCGGCCGGCAACCTGACCATCGTGCCGCATCTCAGCCCGGTCGGTTATGACCCGCTGCGCAGCTTCGCCCCGGTCGCCTATGCGGGGGAGGCCTATAGCATCATCGCCCTGCATCCCTCGGTGCCGGCGCGGACCCTGCCGGAGCTGTTCGCCTATGCGCGCGCCAATCCGGGGCGGCTGAACTACGCCTCCGCCGGGATCGGCTCCGCCGGGCATCTGCGCGGCGCGCTGCTGATGGATGCAGCGGGGGCGGAGGCGGTGCATGTGCCCTTTCCGGGCAGCGCCGCGGCGACGAACAGCGTCATGGCCGGCGACTGCCATCTGATCATCGACCCGATCGCGGCGCCGCAGGCGGTGGCCGGGCGGCTGCGCGGCATCGCCACCACGGGCGAGGACCGCTGGGACATGTTCCCCGGCCTGACGACGCTCACTGAACTCGGCATCGGTGATGACTGGCCTTCCGGCGGCTGGTTCGGCCTTTTCGCGCCGGCCGGCACCCCGCCGGAGATCGTGGCCACGCTGAACAGTGCTTTCAACGCCAGCCTGGCGGAGCCGGAGGTCGCGGCGGCGCTGCATCGCTTCGGGCTGCGGCCCGCGCAACTCGCCCCGGATGCGGTCGCGGCCCGCGTCGCCTCCGACCATGCGGCGAGCGGCGCAGCGCTGCACCGCCTCGGCATCGCCTGAGCACCGGCTGGCCCCGAGGTCTGAACCGGCTGCTCTCTTCGAAAGGAGAAATCCGTCCATGACGCTGCACGCCCCTGAATTCATCGGCATGATCTCCCACCGCCACGGCTCGGAGATCCATCCGCCGCAGGGCCCGATCCTCGACCCCGCCTATGTCGCGCGCTTCGCGAAGGCGCATGAGGCGGCCGGCTTCGACCGCATCCTGGTCGCCTGGCATTCCGCGCATCCGGACACGCTGCTGGTCGCGTCGCATGCCGCCGTGCACGCGCCCCGCATCGGCTTCATGATCGCGCACCGGCCGGGCTTCATCGCGCCGACCCTGGCGGCGCGGCAATTCGCGACCTTCGACCAGCTCACCGGCGGCCGCGCCGCGATCCACGTGATCAGCGGCGGCAATCCGGCCGAGCAGCGCGCCGATGGTGATTTCCTGTCGCATGACGAACGCTATGCGCGTTCGGACGAATATGTCGGGCTGTTGCGGCGGGTCTGGACCAGCGACACGCCCTTCGACCACGAAGGCACCTATTACCGCTTCGAACGCGCCTTCTCCGAGATCAAGCCGGTGCAGCGGCCGCATATCCCGATCTATTTCGGCGGTTCCTCCGACGCCGCCATCGCCGCCGCCGGCCGGCACGCCGATGTCTACGCCTTCTGGGGCGAGACGCTGGACCAGGCGCGGGAGAGCATCGCCAGGGTGCGCGCCAGCGCCGCGCGGGCGGGGCGCGACCCGGCTTCGATCCGCTTCTCGCTGAGCTTCCGCCCGGTGCTGGCCGGGACGGAGGAGGCCGCCTGGAAGCGGGCGCGGGAGATCCTGGACCGCATCCGCCAGATCCGCGGCGATGCCTTCGGCAAGGGCAACCCGAAGCCGGAGAGCGTCGGCTCCCAGCGCCTGCTGCAGGCGGCATCCGGCGGCGCGGTGCGCGACAAGCGGCTCTGGACCGAGGTCGCGGCCGCGGTCGGCGCCGGCGCCAATACCACCGCCCTGGTCGGGACGCCGGAACAGGTGGCGGAAAGCCTGGCCGCCTATCACGCCATCGGCGTCAGCACCTTCCTGATCCGTGGCTTCGATCCGTTGGAGGATGCGGTGGAATACGGCCGCAGCCTGTTGCCGGCGACCCGTGCCGCCATCGCGGCCGGGCCGGTGCCGGTGGCGGCGGAATGACCGGACCTTCCCGCCGAGCCGCGCTCGGCCTGCTGGCCGCGGCGCTGGCGCGCCCGGCACTGGCGCAGGGGCAGCGGCCGATCCGGCTGATCGTCGGCTTCGCACCCGGCGGCAGCGTCGATACCCTGGCGCGCACCCTGCAGCCGCATCTGGCGGAGGCCCTTGGCCAGCCGGTGCTGGTGGAGAATCAGGGCGGCGCCAATACCCTGCTCGCGACGCGCAACGCCGCCGCCGCCGCACCTGATGGACAGACGCTGCTTGTCACCAGCGACAGCCTCTCGATCAACCAGGCATTGCTGCCCGATCCCGGCTACAGCGCGACCCGCAGCTTCGCGCCGGTGACCCTGGCGATCGCCGCGGCGCAGATCCTGGTGACGCATCCGGGCAGCGGCATCCGCAGCGCCGCCGATTATGCCGCGCGGCTGCGCGACGGACGGCTCAACATCGGTGTGCCTGGCTGGGGGGCGATCGGGCATCTGGTGAGTGAGGCGCTGAATCAGCGCCTCGGCGGTGCGCGCCAGGCCGAGCACATCGCCTATCGCGGCGGTGCTCCGGCGACGACCGACCTGCTGGCCGGCAATCTGGATGCGGTCTGGATCACGCTGCCGGCGGTCACGCCGCATGTGCGCGACGGAAGGTTGATCGGCCTTGCGGTTTCGACCGTGGACCGGGCGCGGGCCTTGCCCCAGGTGCCGACGGTCGCGGAAGCGCTGTCGCCAGGCTTCGACGTGCCGACCTGGCAGGGCATCCTGGCGCCGGCCGCGACGCCGGCGCCGGTGGTCGAACGCCTCTCCGCCGCCGCGATCGCGGTGCTGCGCCGGCCGGCGGTGACGCAGGCACTGGACGGGCTCGGCTTCGACATCGTCGCGGCACCGCCGGCCGAATTCGCGCGGCACATCGAAGCCGCGGTCACCGATTTCACCCCGGTGATCCGCGCCGCCGGCATCCGCGCCGAAGGGGCCTGACGCCGGGCGCATCTGTTTCGCCTGTCACGGAGTGGAGGAGAAGCCGCCATGTCGCAGTCGATCGAAGCCACGCTCAACTATCTGCGGCCCGTCGCCGGCAGGCCGGCACGCTATGTGACGGAGCCGCCGCCCGGCGTGCCGCGCAGCACCATCGCGATCGAGCCGCACCGGGTGACCATCGAGAACGGGCGCCTGCGCGAGCACAGCTTCACCCTGGACGCGCATGGCTTCGCGCTGCTGCGCGCGCCGACCCGATTTCGCGATTTCTATGATCAGGACGCGGTCCGGGACCGCTACCTGCCGGAAGTCGAGGCGGTGCTGCGGGATGCGCTGGGTGCCAGCCGCGTCGTGGCTTTCGACCACAATGTCCGCAACGCCCACCGCGCCGCGGCCGATGCGGCGCTACGGGAGCCGGCGAAGCGCGTGCACAACGATTACACCTATCGCTCCGCCCCGCAGCGCGTGCGCGACGTGCTGCCGCAGGAGGCGGAGCATCTGCTGGCGCATCGTTTCGCCATCGTCAATATCTGGCGCCCGATCGCCACGGTGCTGGAAAGCCCGCTGGCGCTGGCGGAGGGGCCGAGCGTATCCGACCGCGATCTCGTCGCATCCGAACTCATCTATGCCGACCGGGTTGGCGAGACCTTCTCGGTGACGTGGAATCCGGCGCATCGCTGGGTGTATTTTCCCGAACAGCAGCCGGACGAAGCCTTGCTGATCAAATGCTTTGACAGCGCGACCGATGGCAGGGCGCGGCTGTCGGTGCATGGTGCCTTCGACGACCCGGCTTCGCCGCCCGATGCCCCTCCGCGCGAAAGCATCGAGGTGCGCACCCTGGTCTTCTGGGCGCCGGAGCATCCGGCGGACGTCTGATGCGTCCGCACCGTGCGCGCGGACGCTTGCCATCGGTGGTTGATATTGATTCCGTGCGTTTGAAGATCGCATGATCGGAATTGGCATGACGGAGGCAGAGATGCGACGCAGATCGATCATCGGCGCCGGCGCCGCCCTCGCCGGCTTCGCCCCCGCCGTGCTTGGCGCCCGCCCGGCCGCGGCGCAGGCGCGCAGCCTGCTCAACGTCTCCTATGATCCGACGCGGGAGCTCTACCGCGACATCAACGCCGCCTTCTCCGCCGCCGAACGCGCGGCCGGGCGCGGCGCGGTCAGCATCCGGCAATCCCATGGCGGCTCCGGCCGCCAGGCGCGATCGGTTCTCGACGGGCTGGAAGCCGATGTGGTGACGCTGGCGCTCGGCGGTGACATCGATGTGATCGCGCAGAACGGGCTGATCGCGCGCGACTGGCAGAACGCCTTCCCGGAGCGCGCCTGCCCCTATCGCAGCACCATCGTGCTGCTGGTGCGCAAGGGGAACCCGAAATCCCTGCGCGACTGGGGCGACCTCGCGCGGCCCGGCATCCAGGTGGTGACGCCGAACCCGAAGACCTCCGGCGGCGCGCGCTGGAACTACCTGGCCGCCTGGGGCTGGGCCCTGGCGCAGCCCGGCGGCGATGAGGCGGCGGCCCGCGCCCTGGTGCAGGCGCTCTACCGCAATGCGCCGGTGCTCGATACCGGGGCGCGCGGCTCCACCCTGACCTTCGCGCGGCGCAATATCGGCGACGTGCTGCTCGCCTGGGAGAACGAAGCCTATCTCGTGCTCAACGAGTTCGGCGCCACGGAATTCGAGGTGATCTACCCGTCCCGCTCCATCCTGGCGGAACCGCCGGTCGCCCTGGTCGACAGCGTGACCCGGCGGCGCGGCACCGAGGCACTGGCGCGGAGCTATCTGGAATTTCTCTATACGCCGCAGGCGCAGGGCATCATCGCGAAGCATTTCTACCGGCCGGTCGAACCGCGGCACGCGGCACCCGCCGACCTGGCGCGGCTGCGCGATATCCCGCTCTTCACCATCGATGATGTCTTCGGTGGCTGGGCGCGCGCGACGGCGGCGCATTTCGCCGACAATGCCATTTTCGATCAGATCACCGGCGCCGCCAGGTGAACGGCGGCTTCACCTTCCGTCGGCCGACCGCGGTGCCGGCCTTCGGGCCGGCTTTCGGCATCGCCATGCTCGGCACCAGCCTCCTGGTGCTGCTGCCGATCGCGGCGCTGCTGCTGCGCGCCGCGGGGCAGAGTGTCGATGCCTTCGCCGATGCTGCCTTTTCCCCCCGCGCGCTGGCCGCCTATCGCCTGTCCTTCGGCGCCGCCCTGCTGGCGGCGGCGGTGAACACGGTGGTCGGCACGCTGCTCGCCTGGGTGCTGGTGCGCTACCGCTTTCCCTTCCGGCGTATCGTCGATGCCTTGATCGACCTGCCTTTCGCGCTGCCGACCGCGGTCGCCGGCGTGGCCCTGACCACCATCGCGGCGCCCAACGGCATCCTTGGCCAATTGGCCGAGCCCTTCGGCATCAAGCTCGCCTTCACCCCGTTCGGCGTCTTCCTGGCGCTGCTCTTCATCGGCCTGCCCTTCGTCGTCCGCAGCCTGCAACCGGTGCTGCAGGATCTGGAGCCGGAGCTGGAAGAAGCCGCGGCCCTGCTCGGCGCCGGCCGGGCCGCCACCTTCTGGCGCGTGGTACTGCCGGCGATCGCGCCCGCCGCCGCGACCGGCTTCACGCTCGCCTTCGCGCGCGGGGTCGGCGAATACGGTTCGGTCATCTTCATCGCCGGCAATATGCCGATGGTGAGCGAGATCGCGCCGCTGCTGATCGTTGTCCAGCTCGAACAGTTCCAGTATGGCGCGGCGACCGCCATCGCGACCGTGCTGCTCGGCGCCAGCCTGGCGGTGCTGCTGCTCTGCGTGGTGCTGCAGCGGCGGCTCGAGCGGGAACGGACGGCATGAGCGGCCGGCTGCGCCCGGCGCTGCGCGATCCGGCGCCGCTCGCCTGGGCGCTGATCGCCTTCGCGTTGCTCTGGGTCGGCATCTTCCTGGTGCTGCCGCTGGTCGTCGTGGTGACGGAGGCGCTGGCGCGCGGCTGGCCGCGCTTCATCGCGGCGCTGCAGGAGCCGGACGCGCTCGCGGCCATGCGCCTGACCCTGGTGATCGCGGCCATCGCGGTACCGGTCAACCTGGTGCTCGGCATCGCCGCCGCCTGGGCCATCGCCAAGCATGAATTCTGGGGGCGCGGCCTGCTGGCCGCCTTCATCGACCTGCCGGTCTCGGTCTCCCCGGTCGTGGCCGGCCTGGTCTTCGTGCTGATCTTCGGCGCGCATGGCTGGTTCGGGCCCTGGCTGCAGCGCCACGATATCCAGATCATCTTCGCGCTGCCGGGGATGGTGCTGGCGACCATCTTCGTCACCTTGCCCTATGTCGCGCGCAGCCTGGTGCCAATCATGCGCCGCCAGGGCGTGGAGGAGGAGGAGGCGGCGGCGACGCTCGGCGCCGGCGC
>DASYDR010000161.1:0-16227 GCA_036499545.1 Roseomonas sp.
CCGTGCCTCGTAGATCTCCGGCGACTCTCCGCGAATTTTCACGAGCCCGCGGAGCCAGTTCAGCCGGTCGGTGAGGAGGCCGATGGCGAGGCTGGTTTCCGCGGGCACCTGAGGAACAATGCCACCCTTCGCCTTCGCCACGTGCTTCACCAGTAACTGCCGTACGCGTTGAGGCGTGAAAGGCGCGAGCGGGAGTGCGGCAGGTGGCTTCGTCAAAATCAGTCTCCCTGGGGCCTACCGCGCGGCGGCCCGATGATATCCAGTGCCGCGCGGCTCGGAAGCCCTATCGCGGGCTCAGCCACGCGCCAGGGTGCGACCGAAAGCCCATCGGGATATCGGGCTCCTCCGGCCGGAATCGGAGGCGAGCGCGAATGAGGTTGCTGCCGCGCTCATCGCCACCGCCGGTGTCTTCGCTGCATGGCTCATAGTCGCTGAGGTCGAATTCGGTGTCGCCGTTCTCCTCGGCGTCATCCTCGTCGCCGAGATGCCGGTGGCGATCCGCTCGGATGCCGCGCGCGATGGGGTTATCAGCGCCGTCGCTGTCCTCAAGGTCCGGATCGTCGTCGAAGGCGTCGAGCGCTTCGATCAGCGCCGCTATTCCGGCCTCCACGTCGCGGCGGCACCGGCAACGAGTCAGGAAGGCTTTGGTCGCGCGACCGGCAGCACTGGAGGCGTGGTCAGCCGGGTTGAGAAGGGTGCCCATCCAACCGGGCTGCAAGATGGCCCAGGCCACCTCACCGGCGGCGCGCGCTGATCTTCTATCGATATCGACCCGGAGCGGTGCCGAACCTCTTCTTCTGGGAACCGAGCGCACTGTGCTATCGGCGATGGCAGCCATGATCTTCTCCTGGTCCGAGAGGGTGGTGGTTAGGGCCGCTTGCGGTGTTCCAGATCGCTTGCGGCCCGTCTTTAATAGCGCTATAAAATCACATGTCAATAGATAGCGCTAAGAAACCGAAAAAGGGACGCCCCTTGGTCGATAGCGAGGCGGTGAACGTCCGCTTCGAGCGGTCGCAGCTTGGCGCGGTCGACGATTGGCGACGCGGACAGGCTGACCTACCGACGCGCCCGGAAGCTGTTCGCCGCCTGGTGGATCTTGGGATCAAGGCGAGCGAGACTGAGCCGCCGCCTCAGCGGAAGCGCTGACCGGAGGACTGACCATGGCCATGAAGACCGTGCCTTTTGACCCGGCCGAGTTCCTGAAGACCGAGGAGGCGCAGGCGGCTTACCTGGACGAGGCCTTCGCGACCGGCGATGTGGCGTTCATCGCGGATGCGCTTGGGGTGCTTGCTCGCGCCCGCAGCATGAATGCTAAGGCGGCTCAACGGAAGCAGTGATTACTCGGAGAATGGAGGCGGCATGGTAACTGCGTCAGGTAAGCGCGTGCCTCTTGCGATCGAAGACCTGAGGCGGCACCTGTCCACCCAGCTGGGCTTACTCAAGCGCTCCGCCGAGGCTTTCGACCAGGGGCTTCATGATGAGGCCCAGCGCTTGGCGTTGGGCGTACGCATACTTTGCCATGATACTAAGCGACAAAAGTCGCTCCTTTCTCAGCTCGGCATGAAGCAACGAAGATTCCTGGATACATGCCCTCCTGACCGGCCAGGGAACCTATTGAGCTTCTGGGGGCTATTGACGATGCGTGTCACCCGCAGCGGCGCGGCTTATAGAGCCCCGCTTGATGACACCCCGACACCGCCGCGGAGCACCGCATTCGGCCCCTGGTGGGATGCCACGATTTTTCGCGATCAGGCGGGCGAGAGGTTTTCGCGGGGGAGATTGATCCTGACGATGGCCGACCAAGACGGTGGCGCTCACGTCGATTCTGGTCTCGACGCCGCCTATGCGAATCTTGCGCACAACAACGCACTGAACGTTTTTTTCTCCAGCGACGAACGTTCAGAAACAGCGCCGGTGCTGGGGAACCCGGAGCGTTATGCTACCCGGCAGATCGCTCACGAAGTTCTCCGGACCATGGTGTCAGATTATCCGGTCCAGAGTGAGGCGCCCGAAACTGTGCTGCGCCATCCAGGCGATCCCGGGCGGAACGCGCGGTGCTGGTGCGACAGTGGTCTGCGCTTTAAGCACTGCCACGGGGCCCCCGACAAAACTCCCCCCACGCTTCCATGAGCGGCCGCCTCTGCTCGAGCATGTCGGATCCCCGGTACGCCGCCCGCACTTGGTTGCTGTCCTCATGGGCAAGGGCCTTCTCCGCAGCCTCGCCCTCTGCCGGCCGGGTATCGTCGACCCAGCTCCGGAAGCTGCGCCTGAAGCCGTGCGGCACCGCCTGGCGCCCGTCGACGTCGGTCCACAGGGGCAGCCCCGCCTCTGCTGCGGCCTCGTTCATCCGCTTGATGCAGGCGCCCAGGGTGGCATCGCTGAGGGCGCCGCCCTTGGGCGCAGGGAACAGCAGCGCGTCGCCCTGGCGTGAGGCGTAGCGAGCGAGGTCGGCGCCTATGACGGGCTGGCCTTCCACCATATCAGCCAAGACCTCCAGCACGGCTACGGCGGCCGCGGACAGCGGCACCCGATGCGCCTCCATCTCCTTCGCCCTGCCGCCCTTCATGCGCGCGGCCGGGATGGTCCAAATCCGAGCGACCAGGTCGAGCTCATTCCAGGCGCCTAGCCGGAGCTCGGCCGATCGCACTGCTGTCAGGATCCCGAACCGCAGGGCGATGGGACCGAGACCCTCCATGCCGTCCAGGGTCGCCAGGAATGCCGGCACGCGGCGCCAGGGGAGCGAGGGCTGCTTCTTCGCGGGGGGTGCTTTGGGGAGCGCCTTGGTGATCCGGAGGACACGCCCGGTGGCCGGGTTGTCCGTGCTGCGCCAGCCGAGCGCCGCGGCGTAGTCCAGCACCGAGGCGATGCGCCGTTGCAGCTTCTTCGCTGTGGCCGGCTGCGCTGACCAGACGGGGGTGAGCGCGCCGACCACATCGTCCCGGTCAACCTTGTCGATCGGCCGGTCGCCCAGGGTCGGATAGGCATGCTTGTCCAGGGTGAGCCGCCAGCTCGCCAGGGTCTTGTCGCTGGACCAGCCAGGGGACTGGGTGGCGACGAGCGTCTCCGCCACGGCGCGGAAGGTGCGCGTGCCGGCCACCGCGGCTTGCTCTGCAGCGGATGCGGCAGCTTGGGCGGCCTCTCGCTGGGCCTCCACGGGATCCCTTCCCGCCTCGACCAGCCGAGCTGCGTCCTGGGCCAGCCGCCGAGCTTGGGCTAGCCCGATCTCGGGATACGAGCCGAGGCCCATGTCGCGCCGCCGGCCGGCGATCTGGAAGCGGAAGATCCATGCCTTCCCGCCGCCTGGCTTCACCTGCATCAGCAGCCCATCGCCATCGGAGAGGCGGTAGACCTTGTCTCGCGGCTTGGCGCCCGAGACGGCACGCTCTGACAGCTTCGGCATGAACTGGCCCCACACTTGGCCCCACACTACAACATGGACACCGGGGCGCGCCATGTCTCGGCAGGGCGCGGCGGCTTTCAGAAAATACCGAATTTGCTAGGATTTCTTGGCCACGCGGTCTCAGCCTGTCTCACCCCGACCCGCTGCTCAGACTCCCGTACGGGACGCCACTTAGCGCGCATGATGCCGGCGGTCAGGGTGAAGACGCCGAGGCCGGCGCCTGCCATTCCATGAAAAAGCCGGAGTAATGCGGGACGCTGCGCAACGGGTCGCCCGCGATCCGGATCTGGAATTCGTACGCAGACCATTGATCCCGCAGCCGGTAGCCGAGCCGGCCGAGTCCTTCCAGCAGCGAGGTACGGTTGTGCACGGCGCAGGCCGTGACGAACGGGCCATTATCCTGGACCGCCGCGTAGCTCGGCAGATCCGTCAGCGGGGTCCTGTTGACGATGACGAATTTCGGCTTCTCCGCCATGGACGACAGAATGGCGACGGGATCCTCGAAATAATGCAGGGCACCGGAAATCAACAACAAGTCGCAGCCGCTCATGCGGCGCACGTCATCCGTGAACGCAATCCTGGATTCTCCGGCTTTCTTGGCATGCGAGATCCCGTAGCTGATATTATCGGGAAGATCGCACACCACCCACGAAAGTGTATCGTCGAAATGTAGATAGGAATCGTACCGGTAAAACAGATTACCCATGTTGCCGCCAAGATCGAAAATGGATTTTATATACTTTCTATTGATTTCCATGAAAAGGAGAACCGCATAATCGCTGTCCTGTGTAATTCCCAAAGTTCCCATGTGCCAATGCGCATTCCCCGGATTCTCGTGGCCGCGATTGGCATAGGGGGCTGCGTAGGCGCTGGCGGCCACCAAGGTCGGGAAAGCCCGGTGGTATCCCAGGACGCTGTCGACGACGCGGCGCGTCATGCCCCAGCGCCGCAAGGCCCTGAAGGCCGGGCCACCCCCGGGCAATCGGCACAGGCCATTGGCCATGCGGGCCGAGAAGCGGATCTGGCGGAGTCTAATTTTCTTAATCAGCGCCATGGTATGATCCAATGACGTAATTTCACAGCAACATAGCCTGACGCCCAAAGGCGAGGCAACGACTCGTTGTCATGAATGTATTTTCTGTTGTTCCTCCGCTTATTCCTTGAGAAATGGCATTTCGCGTGCCATATAGGCGGCCATGGCGTCAACATCGTGTGATATCTTGGCCGCCGTGACGGCTGGACAGGTCCGCGCGGCCCGTTCCTTGCTTGGCATGACGCGGGAGCGTCTCGCCGAAATCAGCGGCGTTCCGATGCGCACCCTGGCGCGCATGGAAATGGATGAGGGCTCCCCCCGCCCCGGCACGCTGTCCGCCATCCGCGGCGCCCTGGAAGCGGCCGGCATCATCTTCGTCGATGAGAATGGCGAAGGCCCCGGCGTGCGCCTGCGCAAAAGCCCCCTCTGATGCGGGATGCCGCTGACCACGACGAAGCCCGGGACGCCGAGGAGGCGCTGCTCAGGACCAGAATCGAGAGCGTCCTCGCCTCCATGCCGCTCGGGGCCCTGTTCGGCTGGCTGGGGACAGCGGTGGTCGCCGCCGCCTTCTGGCAAAATGGCCGGCAGACCGGCCTGATGCTCTGGCTGGCGGTCCTCGGGGCCGTCAACCTCACACGGGCGGCCGCGGCGCTGGCCTTCCGCCACGGCCTGCCGCGGCATTGGGCCCCGGCGCGGTGGGCTGTCGCCGTCAGTGTCCTGAACGGGCTCGTCGGCATCATCGGCGGTATCGGCTGCCTGTGGCTGGTCGGCCTCGGCGAGGACCGCCTGGTCACCCTGCTCTGCTGCTACGTGATGGCGATCGCCATCGGCTCCTTTGCCAGTCTCGCCTACTGGCCGGCGCATACGGCCATGCATGTCCCGATCTTCACCCTGCTGGCCGTCGGCTTCCTGGGCCTCGATCAGCCCGGCAGCCTCTATCTTGCCCTCGGCACCACGCTGCTCTGCATCTTCGTCGCCGGCATCGGGCGCAGCCTTGGCCGCAACGTCGTCCTCGCCATGCGGCTGTCGATCGAAAACCAGCTGCTCGCCGACCGGCTCCGCGGCCATGCGGAGGCGCTCACGCAGGCCAATGACGAATTGACCGAGCTCAGCGCGACCGATCCGCTGACCGGCCTGGCCAACCGACGCCGCCTGGATGCCATGCTCGACGTCGAATGGCAGCGCGGCCTGAACGCAGGCCGCTCCATCGGGCTGATCATCGTCGATATCGACCACTTCAAGGCCTATAACGACCGCCACGGCCATACCGCAGGGGATGACTGCCTGCAGCTCATCGCCGCCGTGCTGCGGCGCCATATCCGATACGGCGTCGATCTTCCCGCGCGCTACGGCGGCGCGGAATTCGCCGTCCTCCTGCCCGATGCCGACCAGGCGACGGCGGCGGCGATGGCGGAGCATATCCGGACCAGCGTCGCGGCGTTGAACACCGCCGTGCCCGGGGTGCTGCGCAAGGTGACGGTCAGCATCGGCATCGTGGCCACCGCGCCACAGCTCCGCTGGAAAGCACGCGATTTCGTAGCCGCCGCGGATCGGGCCCTGTATGAGGCGAAGTGCACCGGCCGTGATCGCGTGCAGACCGCGAAAGTGGCGGTGTGATCCGGCCGGACCGCCGCGCAACCCGCCTGACAGGGGCATGGTGATGGCCGGGATGGAGGGAAGCGTCGGTAACGGGACGCAGGGGACGGCATGGCCGGACGACCTGCAGCCGCGCCTTGCCGGAGGATGGATGCCCCGCACCGCCGCCCCGCGTGACAGCCGGGACCTTGATCTGGATTTCGGCACGCTCCGCGCCGAGATCCTGGCGCAGCTGCCGCGCCTGACCGGGCAGGACCTGGCCCCGTACGTGCCGGCGGCCATCGCGGCCCTCGGCTATCTGCGGCCGGCCTGCGCGGATTGGCTGACCGACGCCATGCTCGACGCGCAACCGGGCGGCATCGAACCGGCCGTGCTGGCGCTGCGAAAGCGCAAGCCGCAACTGAACCGCGCCGAGAAGCGCCGGATCGGCATCCGCTCGGAAATCCCCTTCTCCCGCCAGGCCTTCGACATGCTGACCGAAAAGGGGCGCACCACGCCCCTGCGGGCCTTCGAGGCGACCGCCGACCTGGCCGCCGCCCGCCAGGCCGCGGTCGCGGCGGAGCGGCAGCAGCGCGCGATCGGCATCACCCGCTATGTCTGGACCGCGCATGACGATGCGGCGCTCTGCCCCGATTGCGCATCCCGGAATGGACAGGTCTTCGCCTGGGACGCGCCGCCGCCCGGCGGCCATCCCGGCATGGGTCTGTGCTGCGGCGAACGGCATTGCCGCTGCACGGCAGAGGGCGTGGCGGCGGACCCGGTGCCGCAGATCATGCAAGAACCCGCGGCGGAACTGCCGCCGGAGCGCATCAGCCGCAGCCCCCTCCTGATCGGCATGATCGCGCTGCTGCTGCTCGGCGCCGCCTATACGACCCTGGGGCCGCTGCTCAATCACTGGCGATAGCGCGCGAGGCAGCCCGCGGCGTCAGCCCGGCACCATGCTGCGCGCGATATCCTCCCACGGCTTCTGCGCCTGGCGCTGGGATGCCGGGCGGTGGCGGCCATTGCGCAGGATCGCCTGGAACAAGGCATCCGCCTCGGCGGTACGGCCCAGACGATGCAGCAGCATCGCCTGGCGGCAGCGCGCCTCCTCCCCCGGATAGCGATCGGCCAGTGCCGTGTATTCTTCGAGCGCCGCGTCATTGGCGCCGGTGCCCTCCAGGGCGCGGGCATAGGTCAGATGCAGATCGGCGCTGTAGAGTTCCGGCGCCGCGTCGCGCAGGCGTTCGATGGCGCCGAGCGCGCCCGGCGCGTCGCCGGCGGCGAGCGAGGCCTCGGCAAGGCCGCCGAGCAGCTTCGGGTCGGTCGCGTGAATCCCGGTCAGACAGCCTTCATAGAGGGCGATCGCCTCGGCATGGCGTCCGAGCCGCAGGCATTCGGCCGCCAGGTTGGCGCGATTCTCCACCGTCGGCACCGCTTCGGCGGCCTCGGCCAGGGCGCGGTAATGCCGCCCCGGTGCAACGGCATTGACGAGCGCGGTGGTGGCGCGCTGCCCCCTGGGGCTGCCAAACCATTCGGGCACGATCTGGGTCACGACGTAGACGAGGCTGCCGATGCCCGGGAAGAGCAGGATGATCCAGATCCAGGGCTGGGCACGGCCGGTCCTGGCGGCATGCCAGCAGAGCGCGATCTGGATCAGCAGGGAGGCGATGAAAAATGGCATGGCGCCGGATACTTAACGGCGGCCCCTGACCTCGTCGAGGGCCGGCAGGGCGGCGATCATCACGAAATCGATATATTTCCCACGAACCTCACGCTCTAACGATCTCCGGGATCCATCGCCGGGACGGCGAGCCAGATTCCCATCACCGTGACCGCGGCCACCAGGCCTTCGACGGCCAGCCATCGCCAGGCGAGCGCGCTGGCCGGCGGCGGGCTGGATCCCAGCCGAAGCCAGAGCGAGCCGGCGAAGGCCCAGCCCAGCGCCGCCACGAAGCCACAGGCCGCGATGCCGGAGGTCCCGAGGCATCTGGCGGCGAGGCGCAGGCGCGCGAAGCGGCCCGGGCGCGGCTCTTCCCGATAGGGCGGCCGCCCGGCGCGGCTGGACTCAGTCGGCCTGACGCTGATGGCGGACATCGGCCGCTCCTTCGGCATGATCCCCACGACAGGCGGGGCCAGATGCAACCTGCTCCGGTCGCCCGAAAAATCGCCATGTCGAAGGTACGGGCGGCCTGCAAAGCCGGCGTAAAGCCGTGCTCCCTGGCCACCTTTACGGGGAGTTTGCGCCCCGCCCGATGCTTGCGCATGGAAGGTTTATGCCCGCCCGGCCGAGTGTCCTGGCGTGCAGGAGGCAGCCTTGGATTCCACCTCATCGGCCGTGATGTCCCGCTTCGTGGTGACCGCGGCGCTCATGCTCCTCTGGTATTCCGGCCTGCATCCCCATGCCGGGAGCGCCGATTTCGCCGCCATGGCGGTTGCCGCGGCGGCGACGATCGCCTTGGTGGCGCTGATGCGGCGCGAAAAGCTGCCGGCCAGGTCGTTCAGCCGCTGGGACGAAGCCGCCGCCTGGCTCGGCATCGCCGCCCTGGCGCGGCTGCTGGCGTTCTGACCTGCCGCCGGGGAACAGAAACTGGTGAGAATAAAATCCGGGGACGCGGCGACCTGATCTGTATACACGGACGCCGTTACTGTGCGTAAACCCATGGGAAATATTTGTGCAGGCATCCTCGCGCCATGGTTGAACAATCATGGGGAGGTCAGTGTGCCCAATCCATTGCGCGCGTGGTTCCGCTCCGGCGCCGATGCGCGGCTCCAGGCCATTGATGCGTCGCACGCCGTCATCGAATTCGCCCTGGACGGCACCATCCTGCACGCCAACCCCAATTTCCTGTCCGTCATGGACTATGCGCTCGAGGAGATCCGCGGCCGGCATCACGCCATCTTCGTCGACCCCATCGAGGCGGAAGGCGACGCGTATCGGCGTTTCTGGCAGGCCCTCGCGACTGGCAGTCATCAGACGTCCGAGTTCCGCCGCCTGGCCAAGCATCGGCGCGAGGTCTGGATCCAGGCATCCTACTGCCCCGTCCTCGACCGCGCCGGCCGGCCGGTCCGCGTGGTCAAGTTCGCGACCGACATCACCGGCCGCAAGCTGCTGGCGGCCGACCATGCCGGGCAGATCGCCGCCATCAACCGGTCACAGGCGGTCATCGAGTTCCGGCCGGACGGTACGGTCCTGACCGCCAATACCCAGTTCCTGGACGCGCTCGGCTATATGCTGCGGGAAGTCCAGGATCAGCACCACCGCATGTTCGTGGCGCCGGCCGAGGCGGCACAGCCGGAGTATGAGCGCTTCTGGGCATCGCTTCGCCGCGGCGAATTCCAGGCTGCCGAATACCGGCGCATCGGCAAGGGCGGCCGCGAGGTCTGGATCGAAGCCACCTACAACCCGATCCTCGATCCTTCCGGCAGGCCGTGGAAGATCGTCAAATACGCCACCGACGTGACCGCGAAGGTGAAGGACCGGATGCGCCGGGCCGAAACCGGCCGCAGCGTCGACGGCGCGATCGGCCGCTTCTCCACCGCCGTCTCCACCACCAGCAGCCGGGCCGCGGCATCCGCGGCCGCGTCGCGGGAAGCGGCGGCCAATGTTCAGGCGGTCGCCGCGGGCGCCGAGGAGCTGGCCGCTTCCGTCGCCGAGATCACGCGGCAGATCCTCGGCGCTTCCCGCGCCACCTCGGCCGCGAAGGACGAGGTCCAGCGCGCCGGGACGACGGTCAATGACCTGGTCGGCGCGGCCGAGCGGATCGGCGACATCATCAAGCTCATCACCGATATCGCCGGCCAGACGAATCTCCTGGCGCTGAATGCGACGATCGAAGCGTCCCGCGCCGGGGAGGCCGGGCGCGGCTTCGCGGTCGTCGCCGGCGAGGTGAAGGCGCTGGCGGGGCAGACGGCCCGTGCCACCGACGACATCGCCCAGCAGATCGGCGGCATCCGCCGCGCGGTCGAGAATGTGGTCGCGGCCATCGGCTTCATCGCCAGGACGATCGACAGCATCGACGGCATCGCCGGCTCGATCGCCTCGGCCGTGGAACAGCAGAGCATGGTCACCCGGGACGTCTCTGCCAGCATGCAGGCCGTCGCCGCGGCCGTGGACGGCGTGCGGATCGGCCTCGAGGACGTCGCCGGGGCGGTCAGCGACGCCGAGGCGCAGACCCGCCACATCAGCGACGCCACCAAGGCATTGGTGGCCTGAGCGGCGGAAGCTGGCGCGCGGTCCCGGCCGTCAGGCCGGCACCAGATCCTGCAGTTCCGGGATCGGGGTCAGCGGCGGCTTTCCCGCCAGTACCGCTTCGATATTCCGCCGCGCCAGCGCCGCACCGGCGGCCCGCACTTCCGGCGCCCAGGCGGCGCAATGCGGCGTCATCAGCAGGCGCGGTGCGTCGATCAGGCAGGGCGGAATCTCCGGCTCCCCGTCATAGACGTCGAGCCCGGCGCCGGCGATGGTGCCGTCATGCAGGGCGGCGGCCAGCGCTTCGCTGTCCACGACGCTGCCGCGACCGATATTGATCAGGAAGCCATCCGGCCCCAGCAGCCGCAGCACCTCCGCATTCACCATGTGATGGGTCGCGGCGCCGCCCGGCACGGCGATGACCAGGATGTCCGACTGCTCCGCCAGTTCGGCGACACTGGCGACATGCCGCCAGGGCGTGTCGGCGCGCGGCCGCCGCGTGTGGTAGGCGACCGTCATCTCGAAGCCTTCCGCCCGGCGCGCGATCCGCTCGCCGATGGCGCCGAGGCCGATCAGGCCCATGCGCTTGCCGCTCGGCAGCGGCCGCAGCCCCACCCCTTCGCGCCAGCGCCCGCTCCGCGTCTGCTGATCCAGCCAGACCAGGTTGCGCATGCTGGCCAGCAGCAGCGCCATGGCATGGTCGGCGACCGAGGCCGCATTGGCGCCGGCACCGAAGGTGACCATGACGCCATTCGCGCGCGCCGCCGCGACATCGACGGCCTCATAGCCGGTGCCCACGCAGGAGATCAGCTCGAGCTTCGGAAACGCCTCGATCATCGCGCGCGACGCGCCGGTCATCCCATTCGAGACCATGACGCGGATCTGGTCGCCGACGCGGGCCGCGATCGCTTCCGGCGTCTCGTTCGGTCCCGATTCCAGGATCGTGAAATCATCCTTCAGGGCCTCCCGCATCGCCGGCGTCACGGGAACCCGGAACAATATCTCCACCATCTCTCACCCCATGGCCGTATTGGACGCTGCATGGATCCATGCATCCGGCATGCCGCGGATCCGTCCCTCGCCTATACGGCATGCCCAGGTTTTGCATAGGGCATGGCCATCATTGGTAGGGCATCGCCATCACCTGGGTGGAGCATCGCCACAGCCGCCGCCGCAGGCCGCAGCCGCCGGTGGCGGCAATGCGGGCAGGCGGGAAGCCGGCATGCCGCACCCCCGCTGGTCAGCCCGGGTGTTCTGCCTAGGATACCGGCATGAATTGGCTTTCAATGGCGTCGTCCAATGCGCCCGACCTGCATCTGCTCCTGGCGCTCTGGGGTATCGTCGCCGTCTCGGCGGTGTTCCGCGGCTTCACCGGATTCGGCTTCGCCATCATCGCGGTGCCGCTGCTGAGCCTGGTGGTCTCCCCGATGCATGCCGTCGCGCTGGCGACCGGGCTGCAGGTGCTCGGCGGCCTGGCCGACCTGTCCAAGGCCGCCCGCCTCGCCCATTGGTCCTCGATCCGCTGGCTGACCGTCGGCGCGGTCGTCACCTCGCCGATCGGCGCACTGATCCTGACCTGGGTTTCGCCCGATGTCGCGCGGCTGCTGGTCGCCGCTTCCTGCGCCGCCGCGGTGGCGGGCCTTTCGCTGGGACTGGCCTTCCGCGCCATGCCGCGCCCCCCCGGCACGATCGCCATGGGCGCGGTGGCGGGCCTGTTCAGCGGGCTGACGGCCATGCCGGGACCGCCGGCCATCATCTACTACCTGGCTGCCCCGCTCTCACCGGCGCAGGTGCGTTCCTCATTGATCGTTTTCTTCTTCTTCGCGGCATCGGCGGCCAGCGTCAGCCTGATGGTGACCGGCGCACTCGGCTGGACCGAGGGGCTGCAGGCCATGGTTGGCCTGCCGATCATGGTGGCGGGCTCCGCCGCCGGCGCGGTCCTGTTCCGGCGGCTGGGCGGCGCGCATCGGAGCGTCAGCCTGGTCACCCTGGCCGTGGTCGCGCTGCTGACGGCAATCCGCGGCCTGAGCGGGCTGCTGTGAGCCACCAGGCCGCGCTTGTCGCGCGGCCTGGTGGCCCCATCAGTTGGTCTGGATGGTGGTGTAGTTCCGCACGACCCCATCCGGCCCGGGCGGGGTGGTGATCGCATGCGGCTCCGGCGCCGGCGCGCCGGGCGGCCCTTCCAGGATCGCGCCACCGCCCATGAAGGCCGCATTGGCCTGCGGCGTATGGGGCCCGACATCCAGCGGCGTCCCGGTCGAACGCCGGGTCCGTTGGGATTCATAGGCCGACGGCGCCCGGTGTGGCGCGCGCGCCGCCGGCCGCTCCGGCTGGACGGCAGGCGCCTGGCCATAGGGTGCGGGCTGGCCATACGACGCCTGCGCGAACGCCGGCCCCGCGATCAGAACCGCGGCCGCCGCCAAAACACCGATCCTACGCATCGGAATCTCCTTCCATTCATGCCCTCGGCCAGCCTCGTGGCACGCCGGGGGCGCCAGGAAAGAAGTGCGACGCGGCGCGGCGCGTTGCAGCCCCGCCGATTCAGTTTGCCGTGAGGAATTGCAACACCGCCGCATTGAACGCCGCGGGGTTCTCCATGCTCATCGCATGCGTCCCATTCGGGATGGTGGCCCGCTCCGCATCCGCGATCACCGGCAGCAGCGCATCGATGATCTCCCCGAACCGCGGCTGGCTCTCGGCGCCGCCCACCAGCAGGGTGGGCGTGCGGATCGCCGCCGCGGCGGCGCGGGAATAGGGTGCCCGCTGCTCGCCGATCTGGCCCAGCAGGGTGAAGGCATTGTCGCGCGCGACCTGCCGGCGCGGTTCCGGCCGACGCTCCCAGGCGCCGGGGCCGCCGGTATGCGCGGCGAAGACCGCCAGCCCGTCTTCGATCCGGCCGGCGCGGATCTGCTCGGCGGCGGCGGTGAAGGCCGCGAGTTGCTCGCCCTGCCTGGGCTCGCCGCCGAAGCTGGCATCGAGTTCCCCGCCCGGCTCGACCAGCACCAGGGCGCGCAACAGGTCCGGATGCATCTCCGCTACACGGAACGCGATGTGGCCGCCGCGCGAATGGCCGAGCAGACGCACCGGGCCCGGCCCGAAGGCGCGGATCAGGGCGACGGTATCGGCGACATGCTGGGCGATGGTGAAGCCGCCGCCCTGCCCGTCCCAGCGGGCCGGCCAGTAGTGACGCAGACTAGGGGCGATCACCCGGTACCGCGCGCCGAAGGCCGCCATCTGCGGTGCCCAGTAGCGCTGATCCTGCAGCGAGCCATGGATGAGGATCAGCGATTCGCCCGCGCCCGCCTCCGCGTAGTCGATCGGATAGCCGTTGATGGTGACGGTCGGCATGGCGGGCTCCAGGTTCGGTCGCGGGAGCTTGCCCCCGCATCGGAGCCGCGCCAAGCCGCCGGCGGCGCGGTGGCTCGGTGAGCCGCGCCAGGCGATCGGCAACGGAAGGTAACAGCTGCGGCCGGGGATTTGAGAGGTGGCGCGGAAGCCTGATATAGCGGCGCATGGCCTTCGCCACCACGCCGCAACTTCCCCCGGACGTCAGGCTCGAAGTCGGGCGCCCCGGGGGGCGGCGCTGGCTTTGGCTGGCGGTGGCCGTCTCCCTGGTGCTGCATGCGCTGCTGGCAATCTTCCTGCTGTGGCGGCAGCCGAAGCCGCTGCCTTCCCCGGATGCCAGCCTGCCCTCCGTCGATCTGGTCTTCGACGAAGCGGCACCGCGCTCCGCACCGGAGGAGAGTTCGGCGCAGCAGCAGGCGCCCTCACCGGCGCCCGCGGTGCCGGTGCCACCAATCCCGCAGACGGCGCCCGAAACCCCGCCGGTACCGCCGAGCGAATTGGCGCCCCCGCCGCCGCAGCCGGAGACCGCGCCACCGCTGCCACTCCCGCCGCCCGCGCTGGCGCCGCCCGAACCGGCGCCGCCCGCCCCGCCGCCACCGGCGCCGGAGACCCAGGCGCCGCCATTGCCGCAACCGCTGCCATTGCCGCCGCCCCTGCCGGCGCCGCCGGATGCCGATGCGCTGCCATTGCCGCCACCGCCGCCCCCGGCCCCGCCGCAACCGAGGCCAACGGCGCCCCCGCGCACCGCCCCGGCACCGCGTTCACCCTTCGACGGCGCGCTGATGCTGCCGCGCACGCCCGCCTTTCCCACCGCGCGGCCGGCACCGCGGCAGCAGGCGAGCCAGGCGCAGCCGCGGCACCAGGGCCTGGATTTCTCGGTGGGACCGCAGGCGCTGCAGCGCCCGCCTTCGCCCGCGCCGGCCGTCCGGCAGAGCGAGAACGCGGCCGGCGCCGCCCTGCAGATCACCGGGGCGCAGCTTGGCGCCGACTGGCGCGCGGCCTTCCAGGCCTGGCTGCAGCGCAATGGCTACTACCCGCCCGAAGCCGCCCGCAACGGCGAGGATGGGCCGGTCACCGTCCGCTTCGACGTCGACCGGGATGGCCGCGTGACATCGCTGCGGCTGATCTACGCATCCGGCTCGCGCCTGCTCGACATGGCGACCACCGGGCTGCTGCGCGATCGCACCATTCCGCCCTTCCCGCCCGGCACCCGCGGCGGCGACACCGCGACCATCACCCTGACCATCAACTACATCCTGGTTCGCCGCTGAGCATTCGCCAGGCCTTTCCCCGGCGGCCAATCCCTGGCCATGATGGCCGGCCAGTGCAGACTTCAAAACCATCCATAAGGGACGAAACGACCGTGAGCGTGACGCAGACCGCACCGAAGCCCCGTGGCCGGCAGTTCTTCGCCAATCCAGGGCCCACGAACATCCCGGATTCGGTCCTGCTCGCCTGCGCGCACCAGACGGTGGACTTCAACGACCCGAGCTTCGTCGAGCTTTATCATTCCTGCGTCGCGGGCCTGAAGCGCGTGCTGAAGACCGAACAGACCCTGTTCCTCTATACCGGATCCGGTCACGCCGCGTGGGAAGCGAGCCTCGTCAACCTGCTCTCCCCGGGCGAGACCATCCTGATCCTGGAGAGCGGCCATTTCTCCATCTCCTGGGGCAAGATGGCGCAGGATCTCGGGATCGAGGTACGGGTCGTCCCGGCCGATTGGCGCCGCGGCGTCGACATCGCCGCGGTGCGGGCGGAACTCGCCGCCGACACCGCGCATGTCATCAAGGCGGTCTGCGTCGTCCACAACGAGACGGCCTCCGGCATGATGATCCCGATCCCCGAAGTGCGCGCGGCGATCGATGCGGCCGGCCATCCGGCGCTGCTGCTGGCCGACACCATCTCCTCCCTCGGCTCGCTCGATTTCCGCATGGACGAGTGGGGCGTCGACATCGCGGTCGGCGGCAGCCAGAAGGGGCTGATGCTGCCGACGGGGATGAGCTTCACCGGCGTCTCGGCCAAGGCGATGGAGGTGCACAAGACCTCGACCCTGCCGAAGCATTATTTCCACTGGACCAACATGCTGACGCGGCCGTTGAAGAGCTTCGTCGGCACGGTGCCCGTCTCCTTCTTCTTCGGGCTGCAGGAATCGCTGCGGCTGATGGAGCAGGAAGAAGGGCTGGAGAATGTCTTCGCCCGCCACACCCGGCTGGCCCGTGCGGTGCGCGCCGCGGTGCAGCACTGGTCGGGCAACAACGGCCCGCAGCTCTTCAGTCTGAACCCGGCGCGCTATTCGGACAGCGTGACGGCGATCCTGATGCCGGAAGGGCTGAATGCCGACGCGCTCCGCAAGGTGGCGCTGCAGCGGTTCAACGTCTCGCTCGGCGGCGGCCTCGGCCCGCTCGCCGGCAAGGTGTTCCGCATCGGCCATCTCGGCGACCTGAACGAGCCGATGATCCTCGGCACGCTGGCGACGGTGGAACTCGCGATGCAGGTGGCGGGCGTGCCGCATACGCCGGGCGGCGTCGGCGCGGCGATCGCGGCCCTCGCCAAGGAGTGACATGGATGCGGGGGAGCGCGCGCTCCCCCGCCGCCGCCTCACTTCAGTACGAAATCCTTCAGTACGTCCGGCTTGAAGGCCAGGCCGTGGCCGGGCGTCTCCGGCGCGGTGATGAAGCCGTC
>DASYDR010000162.1:0-14291 GCA_036499545.1 Roseomonas sp.
CGGCTCACCCGGTACGGCGGCGCCGGGCGGGGCATCGTCCTCGTTCAGGATGCGGCGGATGGAAGCCAGGATGTCCTCCATCGTGGGGTCGCCGGGCGGCGCCCCCGGCTTCCGATCCGCTCCGCTCACCGGCGCGGCGCCTCGGCCGGCGCCGTTGCCGGTGCCGTCGGCGCCACCGGGGCGACCGCGACGCCCGAGAGGTCGCCGGTGCCGGCCCAGCGATTCCGGACCGCCCGGTAATAGGCTTCCATGTCATAGGCCTGGACCGGCAGGCTCAGGTCGCGGGTGTTCAGCCGCCCGACCGAAGCCGCCAGCGAGTAGGAGGCGGTCACGACATTGGCCAGCGCCTGCACCAGGCTGACCCGGGCGCTCAACAGTTCCTGCTCGGCATTCAGCACGTCGAGGGTGGTGCGGCTGCCGACCACCGCTTCGCGCTGCACGCCATCGAGCGCGATTTCCGCGGCGCGGATCTGGGACCGGACCGAATCGACCTGGGCGCGGGCGGCGGCCAGTGTCTCCCAGGCGGCCTGGGCCTGCTGGCGGGCCTGCAGCCGGGCGTCTTCGATCGCGGCCCGCGCCTGCTGCGCCTGCTGGCGGGCCTGGCGCACCGCCGCATGCTCGGCGCCGCCCTGGTAGAGCGGCACCGCCAGCGTCGCCGTCACCTGGCTGCCGGTGGCGCGGGTACCGGGCTGGGTCGAGTTGTCGTTGCGGAAGATCTGCGCCTGCAAGTTGGCCTGCGGCATCAGGACGCTGAACTGGACATCGATGAAGTCGCGCGCCGCCGCCTCGTCGAACAGGGCCGCGACCACGGTCGGGTTGTTGAGCCCCGCCCGCTCCACCGCATCCTGGGCGGTACGGGTCGGCGGCGACAGCGGCTGCGGCGGGGTCAGGCGGGCCGGCACGGTGCCGATCGTGCGCTGGAAAATCGCGCGGGAGGTCTGCAGGTTGCCCTCCGCCTGGGCGCGGTCGGCACGGGCCCCGGCCAGGCGGCTTTCCGCCTGCGCGACGTCGGTGCGGGTGATCTCGCCCACCCGGAAGCGCTCATTGGTCGCCTGCAGCTGCCGGGTCAGCACCTGCACGTTGTTGGTGCGTAGCCGAAACAGCTCATCGTCGCGGATGACGTTGGAATAGGCGGTGACGCTGTCCAGGAAGACCTGCTGTTCGGTCGCCAGCAGGCGCGCGCGCTGCGCCAGCACCTGATTCTCGGCCCGGCGGGTCGAGGCGACGGTGCGGCCGCCGCGATATAGCGGCTGCGTCACCGTCCCCGCCAGCGCCAGCCCGTCACGATCGACATTGGTGTAGACCGAGCCGCGGCCGAACGGTGCCGGGGAACGGGCGGTCGAATCCGAGTAGCTGACGGAGCCGGACATGGTGACGCTCGGGCGCCAGCCGGCCAGCGCCTGGGGCACGTTCTCGTCCGTGGCGCGCAGCTGGGCGCGGGCGGCAAGCAGGCTGGGGTTGTTGGCGTAGGCGGTCGCCAGCGCCTGCTGCAGCGTCTGCGCGGTTGCGGGGGCGGCGGACAAAGCCAGCGACGCAGCCCCGAAGAGCATGGCGTATCGAAGAGCCGTCATCGGCGAGACAATCTCCGGGTGGGCGGCGCGGGACCGCCCGTGAAGGACAAGGTTGGCGCAAACCTAGCGCGCCCCTCCCCGGCAATGCCAGCGCGCGTGGTCCGCCATATGAGGAACCGGCGCCTATGTGGCTTTCAAGCTGAGAATGGGAAGTGACCGCCCAGTCAGAAAGTGAAGGCGCCGGCAGGAAGGAAGGCCGGCAGCGGGGTCGCCGCGCAGTCGAATTCGGGCAGCGTCGTGAAACTCTCCCCCACCCGCCGGGCCAGGATGGCGTGCCGGGCCGGCGGCCGGTCCCGCAGCACGGTCGCCAGGCGGCCACCCTCCGCCAGCTGTTCGAGAATCGGGCGCGGCACCGCCGGCACCTCGCCTTCGATGAGAATCGCGTCGTAGGGCGCCCCGGCCGCGTGGCCGGCCACCGGCGAGGCTTCGACGAAGGTGATGCTGCCGGCATCCGTCACCGCCGGCAGCACCGCGCGGGCGATGGCGAGCAGGGCGGCGTCATCCTCCACCGCCGTCACCACGGCCCCCATGCGGGCCAGCAGCGCGGCGCCGTAGCCGGTGCCGGCGCCGAGCACCAGCGCCCGCTCCCCGCGCCGCAGCCCCAGCACCTGGGCGAGGCGCGCGATCACCATCGGCTCCATCAGGGCACGACCGCCCGGCAGCGCCACATCCTCGTCCTGATAGGCACGCGCGACGAGGCCGGGCGGCAGGAAGCGTTCGCGCGGCAGGTCAAGCATGGCCGCGATGATGCGCGGATCGTTCACCTTGTTCGGCCTGATCTGGCCGTTCACCATGAAACGCCGGGCGGCGGCGAAATGAGCGGTCATGTCCTGCTCGGCGGCGGCGTCCATGCGGTGCATATCCTTCGCGTTCCGCCGGGTTATAGGTCCACGCGCGCAAAGCCGCCAAGGTGCTTGACCCGGCGCCCCGCGCAAAGGATAGAGGGGGCGCCCGCGAGGGAGCGCAAGGGTCGGTTGGCCGAGTGGTTAGGCTCGGGACTGCAAATCCCGCCACGCCGGTTCGATTCCGGCACCGACCTCCAGTCTCCACGCAGGCGAGGCGAAAGCTGAAAAATCTCTCGACGGGGGGTTTCCTTCAGCGCCGCTTCCGCGTTATACGGCGCGCCCGCGGCTGATCCCCGATAGCTCAGTTGGTAGAGCAAGGGACTGTTAATCCCTGGGTCGTAGGTTCGAGTCCTACTCGGGGAGCCATCCGGCTCCACCAGTCGCGTGATGAAACCGGGCCTTTTTCCGGCCCGGCTTCCACCCTGCTTCTTCAAGCTCGCTTGCCGCCCGCCGCGAACGCGGATTGCCAAGCCCATGCAGCAGGCGACGTTCACCGCGCCGGAGGCAAACGCGTGGCGTTATCGCCGCTCCTCATCCTCCTCTGCGCGGGCGTGGTGATATTCGCCATCCTGCTGACGCTGAGCGAGCGCGATCGCAGGGATCCGGTGCGTCCCGGCTCGGGTCAAGGCACAGGCATCGCCGTCGCCGTCGCCGGACTGACCGCCATCAACATCACCGGTGTTCTCGGCTTGGCATGGCTTGTCGTCGTGATGCTCATCCATGACGGCGTGATGGTCGTGGAGCTTGGGATTTGCGCTGCCCTGATCGCCGGCCTGGCCATGATCACCGGGGTGGCCTTCACACTGAGACGCCGCGGGAGGATCGTGGCCGCTGTCGCCGTGCTGACGGTGGCAGCGCTGCCGACGATCGCCGCTTACGGCTTCCTGCTCTATGTCGACACCCACCCTGTCGACCTGCGCTAGCCTGCCAGGCTCTCGCCGGAACTCCTTCGCGCCCGGCTCGTTCAGGCGGGCCGGCGAGGCATGAGGACGCTTCGCAACTGGTCGAGCATGAGAGAGAGACCGCTCATCCAGCCGCGTCGACGCGGGCATGCAGCGCGGTACCGGCGTCCGACAGCCTCGGCAGAGCGGTCATCGTCGGCGGGGCGATCACCGTCCCGATGCGCAGCCGCCGGCGTGATCGGGGTCCAGATCCGGCGTTCCAGCTCCGCGAACGCCGTGGCTTCACGACCGAGATAGGGCGCAGAGAGACCAACCAAGGCAATCTCCTTTACGGAAGCATTGAAGTGGCTAGCGCGCCCCGCGCATCGCCAGGGAGGTGGCCGCGAGCCCGGTGAGCAGCGACACCAGGCCCAAAGCGGGAGCGGCGACCATGCCGGCCGCGCTCATTCCGGTACTCAGGGAACCGAGAACGACGCCGAGCGCACCGAGTGCCGCGATGGTCGCCGCATAAGCCAGCATCTGGATGTTCCGCATGGAATCCTTCCCGGGCTCTCCAACACTGAAATGTGGCAGGCCGGCCATCCGTCTGCCACGATCCCGCCTCAATCTGGCCCTTCGCCTCCGCAACGGCGCCTCACGTGGTTGCGAGCGATGCATGGAGAGCGTGAGCGATGCGCAGGCGCCACAGGGTTGTCATGCGGATGCCGGGCCACCTTCCCCACCTGCCCTCACGCTCTGCTTGGCTGGCGCCACCGCCCTTGCCCCGCCATGGTCCCCTGCTCATGGAGAGAGGGTATCGGCATGTCGCAGCCGGAAATCATGTTCGTGGACAATGCGCAGGCACCGGACATCTTCGCGGATGAGGCGGTGGGTTTCCTGATCCATCGCGGCGTGGTGCGCGTGACCCTGACCAGCGGTCATGTCAGCCATGACAAGGTGCCGAGCCCGGCGAGCCGGGTGGTGATCGGCCGGCTGGTGATGCCGGCGCAATCGGCGGCGGAATTGGCGGTCGGGCTGTTCGACTTCCTGCAGAAGCACGGCGTGCAGGTGCCCGGGCTCCGGCGCGAAGGGGAGCGGGTGCAGTGAGAATGCACACGCATGACGTGCAATAGCGCGCCGCAATAAAAATAAGTTGTGATCCTGAATCTTGCTCAAGGCATGGTTGTGCGCGACCTTGCCTTGCGATCGCCGGGCGGCCACTCCACCCATTGGCAATACGAAACGCTTCGCCGTAGGGAACAGACGAATGCGCCGTCCCATTGTCATGGGTGGAAACCCTTATATCACGGACTACTATCGCAAGAACGCGCAGGAACTATTTGATCAGACCGGCGGCAACTCCGGCAACCTGGCCTTCATGTTCGCCGTGGCGAACCATGCCGTCGGCGCGCGTTTTCTTCCCTTCAACGCCCCCGCCGAAGAAGTCCGGCGGCAGGGCGACATCATCATCCTGCCGCTGGCCAATCAGCTCGGGCGCCATACCGATCTCGGCTCGGCCGCCGACCGGCTGATCGAATTCGACCTGCCGGTGCTCGGCCTCGGCCTCGGCGCCCAGGCGGATAGCCGCGACGCCGACGTGACCCTGACGCCCGGCACCGAGAAATGGCTGCGGACCATCGCAGCGCTGGCGCCGTCCGGCGCGCCCAATATCGGCGTGCGGGGCGCCTATACCCAGGCGCAGATCGCGCGCTTCGGGCTGGGTGACAGCGCGGCCGTCACCGGCTGCCCGTCCAATTTCATCAATACCCAGGCCGATGTCGGGCAGAGCATCGCGGCCGGCTTCCGGCGCAAGCCGCGCCATGTCGCCGTGGCCGCCGGCATCCCCTTCATCCCGGCGCTGGCGCGGCTGGAACGGGACCTGGCCGACATGGTGACGCTGACCGGCGGCGCCTACATCGTCCAGCACGGCCTGCAGATGCTGCAGATCGCCCGCGACGAGTTCGACAGCATGCCGGAAGACGTGCTGGAAACCTGCCGGAGCTATATCGCGCCGGCGCAGTCCAAGGCGGAATTCATCACCTGGTGCCGACGGCACGCCTATGGCTTCTACGACGTGCGCGGCTGGATGGATTTCCTCCGCCGCTTCGATTTCGTCATCGGCACCCGCTTCCACGGCGCCATGCTCGCGCTGCAGGCGGGCGTGCCCGCGGCCTGCATCGCCCATGACAGCCGGACCCAGGAAATGTGCGAGACGATGGGCGTGCCGGTACGCCACCACAGCGAGATCCAGGGCGGGCTGACGGTGAACAACCTGCTCGACTACTTCTCCTTCGATGCCGAGGCCTATGCGGCCCGCCGCAGGCAGCTCTGCGAGACCTACATCAACATTTACGACACCGCCGAGGTGGAAATCCCGAAGCGCCTGCGCGCCCTCGCCGCCGCCGCCTGACCGTTTCCACCCGACCGGGGACAGCGCATGAAGCTCGCGATGAAGCCCGAGGAGATCGCGCTGTTCAAAGGCCTCCTCGCCTGTTCCCGCCGCTATGTGGAGTTCGGCGCCGGCGGCAGCACGGTGCTGGCCGCTTCCCTGGTCAGGGAAGCCGTCACCTCGGTCGACAGTTCCGGCGAATGGCTGGAACGGGTGCGCGCGGCATGCACGGAACAGAAGACCCCGGTCTCGCCGACGCTGATCCATGTGGATATCGGCGATCTGAAGGAATGGGGCTATCCGAAGGACAGCAGGCGAAAGCCGGACTGGCCGCGCTACCATTCCTGGATCCGCGATTCACGCGATGCGGCGCTGGCGGACCTGTTCCTGGTGGATGGACGGTTCCGGGTCGCCTCCTTCCTGCAGGTCTTCCTGCAGGGCAATCCGGACTCCCTGATCGCCATCCATGATTTCGCGAACCGCCCGAAATACCACGTCATCCATGAATTCGGCCGCGAGGTGGCGCGGGCCGAGAATTTCTCCGTCTTCCTGCGGCGGCCGGGCGCCGACCGCGAGCGCGCCCTGGCCGTGCTCGAGGCGCATGCCGCCGTGCCGGACTGACGGCGGCTTGCTCCTCACTCCACCCGCAGCCGCACGAAGCGCAGATCCCGGTTCATGGTCCCGGTGCCGGTGCCCGGCGCCAGATTCTGCACGGTGAAGACCAGCACCGGCGCGGTGGAATCCAGCGTATCGAAATTGCGCGACCGGCTGCCGGGATCGATGAGTGCCGGATAATCCATCGTCTCGGTACGGGAATCCGTGCGCGCTCGCGTTGGCGCCGCCATGATCCGGCGCGGCCCTTCCCACCGCAGCAGGTCCGGTGAGGTCGCGTAGTAGAAGCCGGGCACCGGCTGCGCGTCACCCGGAAGCCGCAGCCGATGGCGGATGACCGCGATCCAGCGCCCATGGCGGCTGTCGAAAGTCAGTGACCGCACTTCCTGCGAGAGCACCGAAGGGCTCACCGGCCGGCAGGCCCGCGGCGTCGAGGCATCGCGCATCTCCACCGTGAAGCCCTGCCCGTCCCAGGCGCGCCAGCGTTCCGGTGCGAAGGGATCGTCACTGCGGAACAGGCAGTTGCCAGGCGGCTGCACGCCTTCGCCCTGCAGGTAGACCATGACGTAATAGGCGCCGTCATGCTGGAGGATGTTCGAGGTCGTGAAGGCGCCGTAGCGCCGGCTGGCCCGCTCCGGATAGCGGCCGAGCGTCGCCACGGTCCGGGCTTCCGACCGCAGCAGCGCGAAGCTGCGCCCGCCATCTTCGGAGGCCGCGGCGAGGATGTTGTTCAGCCAGCAGCGCCCGGCCTGCCCTTGCGGGTCGCAGCCGCCGCGCAGCGTGGGCCGGCGCAGATCCTCGCTCACCAGCGCCGCGACCCGGCGCCCGTCCGACGTGAAGGTCGCCTCGATCCAGAGGAAACCGTCATCCTGGGGCCGTTCGCGGGAACTGCGCAGCGTCGCTTCGCAGGATGGCCGCAGCGTGGCGAAGTCCCGGCCGGTGAGCGCCCAGTTCTCCCGATGCGAGGCCATCAGCACCATCGCGCCATCCGCCCTGCGGAAGGCGCGCGCCGGCGCATCGGGGATGAATTCATCCTCGCAGCGGTCGCTGGTCCAGCGGTAGAGCGTCTCCGGCGGGCCCGCTGGCATCAGCATCGGCGCCTGCGCCATGGCTCCCCCGAACATGCAGCCCAGCATGGCCATGGCCAGGATGAGCGGCGTCGATCGCGTCATCATCCAACCGCTTCCGGCTGACGAAGTTGCTCCAGCATCGCCATGGCGCGCGGCTGGAAGCGCAGGATGCTGTCGTCGATTTCGTCATTGCGGTTGTGGAAGTGGAAATGCCCGTCGGGTCGCATCGCCACGGCATGATCCGCATTCACCGCGGCGCGGCCGCGGCTGCGCTTGCGTTCCCACTCCGCCCAGGATTTTCCGAAGTAGTGGTTCACCTGCGCCTTGCCGAAGCTGACGACATCCTGCCGCGCCGCCGGCAGCGGCTTCAGTGCGACATGATCGGGATTGACGAAGCGGCTGCCGGCCCGCAGCCGCGGCGTATGAATGCCGATCTCCTCCACCTCCGCCACGCGGATGATCGCCTTGCCGAGATGGTTGGGGCCGAAATCCGCGGCTGCGGCCGCGGTGAAGCGCTCGATCACCAGGCCGGGCTGCTGATCCCGCTGGCCATTGTCGCCGAACAGCCGCCAGTTGAGGCCGATCGCGCCCGCATCCGGATAATCCGCCAGGAAATCCGCGATCGAATCGTGCCGCTTCAGATTGACGAACTCGTCGAGGTCGAGGGGCGCGACCCATTCGGCCTGGGGGCCGAGGCGCCGCAGCCAGTCGGCATAGGCGCGCGCCTGCGGCGCCTTGCCGTCGACGGTGCGCCACGGCGTGACGGTCACATGCCGGGCGACGCCCGGCAGCGCCAGCAGCGCCGCCGTGTCGTCCGTGCTTTCGTTGTCGTAGAGGAAGACGTGCTCGAAGCCGATCGCCAGGTGGAAGGCGATCCATTCCAGCAGATAGGGCCCCTCGTTCTTGGCGATGGCCAGGATGACGGCCTTGTAGCCGGCCATGTCACTGCACCCCGACCGCGGGCGCCATCGCGGCGGCGCGCGGCGCGGCGGCGATATCGGCCGGCGCATCATCCAGGTAGCAGGTGCTGAAGCTGCGCATCACATGGCCGACCATGCGGTGATTCACATGCAGCCTGTCATCGCTCCAGGCCAGTTCGCGCGGGCTGTTGGTGACGATCTCGTAGCTCGGGAAATAATCGACGAAATCATGCCGGGACGACACCTCGTCGGTCAGCGTCCGCAGCAGCGCCTTCGACAGGGTATTGGCGGTGACGACATCCAGCGGCCGGAAGGTCGCGTGGAAGGGCACCGGGCTGACCGTGATGACGAAGCGCATATCCGGATTGCAGACCTCCCGGATCAATTCGATCGTCTCCTCGAGTTCCACCAGCGCCTCGCCATAGCTCGGCACGACGAAGTTGAAGCGGTCGGCCAGACGCATCATCGGCCGGCCGCCCGGGGCCCGATTCATCGCCAGTCCGGTCCGGGTGTCGACCCAGCCCTCGACCAGGCCGAGCGTCAGGAAGACCACATCGGCCTGCCGGATCTGCGCCGTCGCCGCGGCGATCCGGCGGCGGCATTCGCGGACCATGTCGTAAGGCCCCGACCGCGTGCCGGCGGCGTGCGGATCGAACCAGAGGTCGGGCTGCAGTTCGATCAGGCCGTCATCATCATACTGCTCGTCCAGCAGCACGCGCTTGATCTCATGCGTCATCGACGCGACGGTGTATTTGTTGAAGGCGCCGCGGCTCAGCCGGCCGCGCGGCACGCCGCCGCCGGTCCCCTTGGCTTCATCCCAGCTGTCGAAAAGCTCTGGCGCGATGCCGAAATCCTTGGTGACCAGGGGCACGCCGGACTGGATCAGGACATTCTCGACCTCGCGGGCGAAGCAGGAGCCCATGGTGAAGATCCGCATGTCGCGCGTGATCCTGAATTTCGGCTGGTGCCGAACCGCGAAATACGCCCCGGTCTCGAAGCGATCCCTGGCGCTGCTGCCCACGGCGCCGCCGACCCATTGCCGGGCCGGGTTCCGGCTCGCCACGGTCAGGGCGGCGGAGCCTGTGATCTCGTAAGCCATCACGATCTCCCTATGCGTTCTGCGTCATGACGCGGCCTGCATCGCCTGCTCTTCGCCCAGGGCCGCGAGTTCCTGGGCAGCGTCCGGATCCCCCGCCGCCGCCGCGCGCCGCAGCCAGGCGATCGCCGCCCCCCGGTCGGCATCGCCGCCATGCCCGCGCAGCAGGTAGCGGCCAAGCATGAGCCGCGCCTTGGGATGGCCGTGTTCGGCCGCGGACTGGAACCAGCGCCGGGCCGCGACCCGATCGGCGGGATGGCCATGGCCGCCACCCAGCACCGCGCCGGCGGCGAACATGGATCCGACATGGCCACTGCCCGCCGCCTGTTCGAAAAGCCGCAGAGCGGTGCCGATATCGCGCGGACCGCCGCGGCCATTCGCCAGCAGTTCGGCATAGGCCGCCGCCGCCTCGGCCAGGCCTTCCTCCGCCGCGCGCCGGAGCCAGTCGCGCGCTTCCCGCAGCGACGCCTCGTCGCCCAGGTCGCGGATCAGCATCCGCGCATACCAGAACTGGGCATTGACGATGCGCTCAGCCGCCAGGCGCATCCAGTGCCGCGCCTTCTCCGCGTCCCGCCCCGCGCCCAGCCCTTCGGCGTAGCAGACCGCCAGATTGTACGCGGCGACCGGGTCGCCCGCCGCGGCATCACGCGTGAACCACGCCTCCGCCTGGATCTCCTGCCGGTCCAGCTCCAGCCCGGCCAAGGCGCGCCGGCCCACTTCGATGCGCGCGAAATCGTCGCCGCGCCGTGCCGCGATGGCCAGCCAGCGCCGCCCTTCCTCCTCGTCGCGCGCCACGCCGAGCCCGAGCAGATAGAGCAGGCCAAGCGCCCGCGTCGCCTGGGCGTGCCCGGCCTCCGCCGCCAGGCGGAACCATTTCGCCGCTTCGACATGGTTCGGCGGCAGGCCTTCGCCCCGGGCATAGAGATCACCCACCAGCACCGCCGCCTCGGCATCGCCGGCGAGCGCGGCACGGCGCAGCCAGGTCTCGGCGGCGACCGGATCCCGCTCGACCCCGCGCCCGACCAGCAGGGCGAGGCCGAGCCGCGCCTGGGCCGGCCGGAGATTGCGGCTGGCGGCGTCGCGGTAATTGGCCACCGCCGCGGCCGGATCGCTGATGACGCCATGCCCGCGTTCCAGCAGCACGCCATGGGCATAAAGGGCGCTGGGCAGCCCCGCCGCCGCAGCCCGCCCGATCAGGGAAGCGGCCTCGACCGCCTCGGCGGTGCCGCGCCCGGCCAGCAGCAGGCCGAGGCCGAGCAGCCCCTGCGGGCAATCCGCCGCGGCGGACCGGCGGTACCAGCGCTCCGCCTCCGCGACGTCGCGCAGCGCCTCGGGCCCATTGGCGAGGATATGGCCGGCGATCGCCTGGCCATCGCCGGACCCGGCTTCGGCCGCCCGCCGCGCCCAGGCCAGGGCGGCGGTGACATCCGGCGCGCCGTGATCGGCCACGGTCTCGAACAGCAGCGCCGATGCCGCGCCCTCCCCGCCCATGGCCGGCGGACGGCCATGCAGGAACAGCGCGGCCAGCATCGCCTGCGCCGGCACCGAGCCGGCCGCGCCGGCGCGTTCCAGCCAGAGGACGGCCTGCGACAGGCTGGCCGGCACGCCCTTGCCGCTGGCATAGGCACGCCCGGCTTCGTACTGGGCTGCCGCGATGCCGGCCTCGGCGGCGCGCAGTTCCAGCCGGAATGCCTCGCGGTCATGCCCTTCGGCCCGGAACCGCGCCGCCGCGGCATGGCAGCGCCGCGGCGAGGCGACGGTGGCGAGGCGGAGCGCGAGGCGGTCCAGCACGCCCGGCGCCGATTGTTCCGATGCGGTCCCGGCGGCCATGCCGCTAGGGCTCCCGGAAGGCTTCGGTGGCCGGCTGCAGGAAGCGGTCGAAGAAATAGGTGACGACGTTCCGCTCGCCGACCCGGATGTCGACGGTCACCGGCATGCCGGGCACCAGGCGGAAATCCGACTGGACATTGTGCAGCTGGATCGCCTGGATCGATACCCGCGCCCGGTAGAGCGGCGCGGTCGGGCGGCCCTGTTCGTCGGTGACGAAACTGTCCGGGCTCATCACCCGGATACGCCCCTGCAGCTTGCCGTAGCGCATGAAGGGGAAGCTATCGAGCTTGATATCCACGGTCTGGCCGGCATGCACGAAGCCGGCGTCGCGCCCGTTCACCTCGGCTTCCACCTCGAGCGCGGCATTCAGCGGCACGATGGTGATCAGCTCCGTGCCCGGCTGCATGACCGATCCGACCGAGACCCGCGCCACCGACAGCACGATGCCGTCGCCCGGCGCCGTCAGCTCCACCAATTCCCGGCGCAGCCGCGCCTTGTTGATCTGCTCGCGCACATCCGCGAGTTCCCGCTGCCGCGCGACCAGATCCTGGGACACCTGGCCGCGCCATTGCCGGTCATAGGCATCGCTTTCGGCCTGGGTGCCCAGCAATTCCTCCCTGCCGGCGCGCGAGGTCGCCTCGGCGATGGCCAGCGAACGCGTCATCTCGACCCGGTTGTCGGTCGCGACCAGGGCATTCAGGCGGCTGCCGACCTGCTGGCGTTCCAGGTCGCGGCGCATGGCTTCGATCTGCGTCGCGAGTTGCAGCCGCTGGCGGAGATATCCCGCCTCGGCCTCGGCACGGCCGATATTCGATTGTGTTCCCGCCGCGCGCTGCCGGTAGATCTCCAGCCGGAAAGCGCGCTCGGCGTGGCGCTGGGCGAAGAGGCTGGCCTGCAGCACCGCCGCCGGGCTGCTCGGCGCCGGCTCGAAGGCGATGCCCGCATTCTCCGCCTCCAGCCGCCGCACCTCCGGCTCGAGCGCCGCGTAGCGATCCTCGAGCGCGGTGAGATCGGCTGCCGCGAAGGTCGGATCCAGGCGCGCCACCACCTCCCCCGCATGCACGACCTGGCCGACCCGCACGTCGAGCGAGCGGACGATGGCGGTCTCCAGCGGCTGCAGGCGGATCGTCGGCGTCTGGGAGATGATGCGCCCCTGCGCGATGACCACGCGGTCGACCGGCAGCAGCGTGGCCGCGGTCAGCATGCTCACCACCATCGCGAGGATCAGCCAGGGCAGCACGCGCGCCGCCATCGGCGGCTTCGCATCGACCAGCGCGGTGGTCGGCGGCCGGAATTCGAGCAGCACGACATTGTCGTCGGAGCGCAGCGGGACCGGAAGCCGGGAGGCGGACATCTTCACCCCTTCAGACCCTGGCTTTCTGCTGCAGCCACAAATGGCGGTAGGTCGCGCAGCGCTCGACCAGCGTCGGGTGCGGCGCCACATCCTCGAGCCCGCCGTCGTTCAGCACCGCGATCGCGTCGCAATCGGTCAGCGACGACAGGCGATGCGACACGATGATCAGGGTGCGGCCGGCGGCGATGCGCCGCAGGCTGGCATTCACCAGCGCCTCGCTCTCCGGATCGAGTGCGCTGGTCGCTTCATCGAGCAGCAGGATGCGCGGGTCGCTGACCAGCGCGCGCGCGATGGCCAGGCGCTGGCGCTGGCCGCCGGACAGGTTGGCACCGCCTTCCTCGACCAGGGTGTCGTAGCCGCGCGGCAGCTGTTCGATGAATTCCTCGGCGCTGGCCAGGCGCGCCGCCCGCAGCGCATCCTCCATGGTCAGCTGCGGCCGCCCGGCCAGGATGTTCTCCCGGATCGTGGCGCGGAACAGGAAGCTCTCCTGCAGCACCACGCCGACGCTGCGCCTGAGATGCGCCAGGTCCAGCTCCCGCAGCTCGATATCGTCGAACTTGATGAGCCCGGCATAGCCGCGCGTGGCGCCCTGCAGCAGCCGTACCAGGGTGCTCTTGCCCGACCCGCTGCGGCCGACGACGCCGAGCATGGTGCCGACCTCGATCTTCAGCGTCAGCTCCCGCAGCGCCGGCCGGGACGCGTCCGGATAGCTGTAGGCCACGCGGTCCAGGGTGATGGCGCCGCTGAAGCGCGGGCGTACGCCACCGCCGCCCGCCACCGCTTCGGGCGGCGCGTTCAGCACCTCCCCCGCCTGGTAGATCGAGGCGCGGATATCCTCGAGATCGGTGAGCAGCCGCGCCAGCGTCATCAGCGGCCCCGATACCCGCCCCGACAGCATCATCACCGCCATCAGGCCGCCGATCGGGATCGATTCCGGCCGCACCAGCGCCAGATAGGCGCCGATCAGGAAGACGCCGCGCCCCATGAAGCGCTCGATCGGGATGCCGATCACATTCGGCCAGACCGCCAGCAGGCCGGCGTTGCGGCGGAGCGAGGAGGCATCGGCGACCCGGCGATCCCATTCCGCCTTGCGCGCCGGCTCCATCGCCAGGGTCTTGATGGTGCGGATGCCGTGGATCGTCTCCACCAGGAAGCCGTTCTTCCGCGTCTCCGCCGCCAGCGCCTTGGCGGAAGCGCGGCGCAAGGGCGGGATGAAGACGATGATGATGGTCGCGAGCAGCATGGCGGCGCCAAGGACGAACAGCGCCAGCATCCAGTTCAGCGCGAACAGCACCGGCAGCGCGAAGAACAGCACCGTGCCGTCCAGCACCAGGGTGCCGACCCGGCCGGTGATGAAATCGCGCAGGCGCCAGACCTGCTGCAGGCGATGGGTGGTATCGCCCGCCGGCTGGCGTTCGAAGTAATCGAGCGGCAGGCGCAGCAGCCGCTCCAGCACGAAGGTGTTGATGCGCACGTCGACGCGCGTCGACAGCGCCAGCAGCAGATGCTCCCGCGCGAAGGTGAGCCCCGCATCGTAGAGCGCGACGGTGCCGAACAGGACGGCGATGAAGGCGAGCGTCGCATAGCCTTCATGGGCCAGCACCCGGTCGAGGGTGCCCATGACGAGCAACGGCCCGGCCAGAGCGAGGAAGCTCAGCACCAGCGCAGCCAGCAGCGTGCCGCGGGCGAGCGCCTTTTCCTGCCCCAGCAGCGCCAGCAGCCA
>DASYDR010000163.1:0-21310 GCA_036499545.1 Roseomonas sp.
TCTACGAAGCGGCGCTGCTCGACGGGTCCAGTGCCTGGCAGCGCTTCCGCTTCATCACCTTCCCGATGCTGCTGCCGATCCTCGCGATCGTCATGACCTTCTCGATCATCTTCACCTTCAGCGATTTCCAGCTGGTCTACGCCATCACCCGCGGCGGCCCGGTGAATTCCACCCACCTGCTCGCGACACTGGCCTTCCAGCGCGGCATCCCCGGCGGGCAACTCGGAGAGGGTGCGGCGATCGCGGTGTCGATGATCCCCTTCCTCGTCTTCGCAACGCTTTTCAGCTACTTCGCCCTCGCCCGGCGGAAATGGCAGCAGGGAGAAGGCAATGACTGACGCCGTCGCCGCCGCGGGCTCCAGCGCCGCCGCCAATGCCGCCTCCGCGCAGCCCGAACACATGGCCTGGGACAGCCGCGCGCGCCGCATGGTGATGCTGTGGCTGCCGCTCTGCTGCTTCGTGCTGATCCTGCTGTTCCCGTTCTACTGGATGACGGTGACGGCCTTCAAACCGGATGCGGAGCTCTATGATTTCCACGCGCATAATCCGTTCTGGATCAGCTCGCCGACCCTGAGCCACATCTACAAGCTGCTGTTCGAGACGGCCTATCCCAAATGGCTGATGACGACGATGATGGTCGCGGTCTGCTCGACCTTCCTGTCGCTGCTGTCCTCGACCCTCGCGGCCTATGCGATCCAGCGGCTGCGCTTCAAGGGCAGCCAGTATGTCGGGCTCGCGATCTACCTCGCCTACCTGGTGCCGCCTTCGATCCAGTTCATCCCGCTGGCTACGATGGTGCATCAGCTCGGGCTGTTCGACACGCCCTTCGCGCTGATCCTCACCTACCCGACCTTCCTGGTGCCGTTCTGCACCTGGCTGCTGATCGGCTATTTCAAATCCATCCCCTACGAGCTCGAGGAATGCGCGCTGATCGATGGCGCGACGCGGCTGCAGATCCTGCGCCGGATCACCCTGCCGCTCGCGGTGCCCGGACTGATCAGCGCCGGCATCTTCAGCTTCACGCTGTCCTGGAACGAGTTCATCTATGCGCTGGCCTTCATCCAGTCCTCCGAGAACAAGACCGTCCCGGTCGCGATCCTGACGGAGCTGGTGACCGGCGATGTCTACCAGTGGGGCGCGCTGATGGCCGGCAGCCTGCTGGGCTCTCTTCCGGTCGCGATCTTCTATTCCTTCTTCGTCGACTACTACGTCTCCTCCATGACCGGCGCCGTGAAGGAATGACCGCATGAAGATCGCGCGCATCGCCGCTTCCCGCTCGCCACGTCATGGCGATCGGCATCGGTATTTCTGATCAAGGAGCGATAGAGTGGCTAAATTCAAGATCCTGACGCCGGCAGGGGCGTCATTCACGACCGCCGGCGGCGGCTACGACTACGAGATGGAAGCGCTCGAAAGCATGGGCGCCGAAATCGTCGAATGCCCGGCGAACGAAGCCGGCTTCATCGCCGCGGCGAAGGACGCGGACGCCGTCTATGCCAAGGGCATGCAGTTCACCAAGCCGATGATCGACGCGCTCGAGAAGTGCAAGGTCATCTCGCTCGGCTCGGTCGGCGTCGATTCCGTCGATGTCTCCGCCGCCACCGCCCGCGGCATCCCGGTCACCAACTGCCCCGATACCTTCATCGAGGAAGTGGCCGACCACGCCATGATGCTGCTGCTGGCGACCCATCGCCGGGCCATCGAGCAGGATCGCATGGTGCGCGAAGGCCGCTGGAAGGAAGGCCGTCCGCAGCTTCTCCAGATCCCGCGCCTGATGGGCATGACCCTCGGCTTCGTCTCCTTCGGCCGCGTCGCCCGCCAGGTCGCCAAGCGCGCCCGCGCCTTCGGCCTGCACATGAAGGCCTATGACCCCTTCATCCAGGAGATCGTGCTGTCCGACTACGGCGTCGAACCCGCCAGCCTCTCCGAAGTGCTGCAGACCAGCGATTTCGTCTCCATGCACGTGCCGGCGACGCCGGAAGCCCAGGGGCTGCTGACCGAGAAGCACTTCCGCCAGATGAAGAAGACCGCCCTCTTCATCAATACCGGGCGCGGCCCGACGGTCGACGAACCGGCGCTGATCAAGGCACTGGAAGAGAAGTGGATCGCCGGCGCCGGCCTCGACGTCTTCCAGATCGAGCCGCCGAACCAGGAAAACCCGCTGCTGCGCATGCCGCACGTCATCCTGTCGCCGCACAACGCCTCCGCCTCCGCCCGCTTCGATCCGGCCCGCAAGCGCCGCGTCGGGCAGGAACTGGCCCTGGTGCTGTCCGGGCGCTGGCCGATGAGCTGCGTGAACCCGATCGTCCTGCCCGGCAGCGCGTTGAAGCGCTGGCAGCCCTATTCGATGGATCGCGGGCCGAACAGCTGAGGTTAGACACCGGGGGAAGGAACTCCCCCGGACCCCCTTCTTTCGTTTTTGCTACTGGGTGCTGAAGGCGGCTGTCAGTTCCGCCAATACGTCGGCGACGGCATGGCGCGGGGAGAGGTGGAATGCCTCGACCGCGCCGGCGCCGGCCAGGCGCGCGATGTCGCCGGCGGCGCGTGCGGTCAGGTGGCCGCGCGCCAGGGCCCGTTCCGCCTCGGCAGCCAGGAACGGGGCCTCGATGAACAGCAGGTCGACATGCTGGACCAGCGCCGTTATCGCGGCGCGGTTGGCCGGCGTATCGGCCACATCCGTCACGTAGCCGATGGCCCGGCCCGGCGCCGTGGCCACCAGGTCGCGCAGCGCCGCGACCGGCATCCGGCCGGCCGGGGTGTCCGCTTCCGCGGCGCCCGCCAGCGCCGCCGTCTTCAAGCCCGCCACCCACGGACCCGTGCGCCAGCCGCGTGCGGCGATCGCTTCCGGCCGTATCGTCGCCTGCGGCCCTTCCTCGGCCCGGAACGCCAGCACCGGGCCGTGATGCGCCAACAATGCCGCCCGCACCCGGATGCCAGGCTCATCCAGCAGCATCCCGCCCGGTGCCGGTGCGTCCGGCAGCATCTCCGGCGCGAAGCCGCCCTGCAGCAGGAAGCGCGCCCGGCGCATCACATCGCCGGGCTGCAATTCGAGAACCTCGAATTCCAGCACCGGCACGATCCGGTCCACCAGGTCCCACTCATAGCCGCGCAGCTTGTGCCCGATGCGGGTGATCGTCCCCGGCGGCCCGAACACCGCGATCCGCGCTTCCCGCCCCACCTGCACCCGCAGCAGCCGGTCGAAGCCGATCAGGTGATCCATATGCGCGTGGCTGAGAAAGAGGTGCGTCACCCGCAGCAGCGCGCGCCCATCCAGCGCCGCCAGGTCCCCGGCATCAAACAGCATCGCCCGCCCCTGCTGGGGCAAGTCGAGCAGCAGCGCCGGATCGCCCGAGCGACCATTGACCAGCGCGGGAACCAGGCGCTCAGAGCCCATTCCGGCAACCGCGGCCGCTGCCAGGCGGGCTCCCGGTCATCCGCGGCGGCGGTGCGGCGGCGCCTGTTCGGTCAAGGGCGCCATCCGGATATCATCCGGCCGCTGCGGCCCCTGCAGACCGGCCATCACCTGCGCGGTGGCCCCCGGTGCAATCTCCACCTGCGTCTCCCGGCCCATGATCCGGATGGTGCCGATCTCCGCCTTGGTGATGCCGAAGCGCCGGCAGAGATAGGGGATCATCCATTTCGGGTCGGCATTGCCGGCCCGCCCGATCCCCATCCGGAACCAGGCAGCCCCGCTGCCCGCATCACGTGGCGCCGATCGCTCCCGCGGCTCACGCGGCTCCCGCGCCGGCGGGCGCTCCGGCGCCGCCTCCGTCAGGTCCTCGGGCTCCGGCAGCCGCGCCCGCGCCATGCGGGCGAAGGCGGCGGCCACCGCCTCGGCGCCGCGCGCCTCGATCATCTTGCGGCCGAGCGCCAGGTCGTCCTCTCCGGGCTCCTCGACCAGCACCGGGTCTTCCAGCAGCCGCGCCTCGTCGCGCGCGCGCACCTCCCCGGCGGCGGGTGCGCCGGACCAGCTCGGCTCGACCCGCGCCAGCTGAATCAGCCGCTCGGCCCGGCGCCGCGCCGGATACGGCACCAGCAGGGCCGAGACGCCCTTCCGCCCGGCCCGGCCGGTACGGCCGGACCGATGCTGCAGGATCTCCGGGTCGCGCGGCAGCTCGGCATGGATGACGAGGCCGAGATCCGGCAGGTCGATGCCGCGCGCCGCAACGTCGGTCGCGACGCAGACCCGCGCCCGCGCGTCGCGCAGCGCCTGCAAGGCCCGGTTCCGTTCGTTCTGCGACAGCTCGCCCGACAGCGCGACCACGGCGAAGCCGCGCTCCTGCAGGTTGCCGTGCAGACGGTTCACGCTCTCCCGCGTGTTGCAGAAGACCATCGCGCCCCGCGCCTCGAACCAGCGCAGCAGGTTGACGATCGCCTTCTCCATCTCCCTGGGCGCGCAGAGGATGGCGCGGTGCTCGATATCGGCATGGCCGCCGGCATCGCCGCCCACCTCGATGCGCAGCGCATCCTTCTGGAAGCGCCGGGCGAGATCCTGGATGGCGCGCGGCATGGTGGCCGAGAACAGCAGGCTCCGCCGCGTCTCCGGCGCCGCCGACAGGATGGTCTGCAGCTCTTCCCGGAAGCCGAGGTCGAGCATCTCGTCGGCTTCGTCCAGCACCACGGTGCGGATCGCCGCGGCATCCAGGCTGCCGCGCTCCAGGTGGTCGCAGAGCCGGCCCGGCGTGCCGACCACGATATGGGCGCCCTGCTGCAGCATGCGCATCTCGCGCCGGATATCCATGCCGCCGACGCAGGTCGCGATCCGGGCGCCCGCCGGCCCGTAGAGCCAGGCCAGCTCGCGGGCGACCTGGAGGGCGAGTTCCCGGGTCGGTGCCACCGCGAGCGCCAGCGGCGTGCGGGCGAAGGGCAGCCGCGGGGCGTCCCCGATCAGCTCCGGCGCCATGGCCAGGCCGAAGGCGACGGTCTTGCCGGACCCCGTCTGCGCCGAGACCAGCAGATCGCGCCCCGCCTCCGCCGCCAGGACGGCTTCCTGGACCGAGGTGGGTTCGGCATAGCCGCGCTCGGAAAGCGCGGCGGCGAGCAGCGGGTGCAAGGTCGGAAATGGCATGATGCGCGGGGCTTAGTCCGCTGTCTCCGCGCTGTCCAGGGCCGCGGCCGGGGCACTGCCCTGTCCGTGGCGCTGGCCTTTGATGTCGGTCTCGCCGCGCCGGGGTCCCGGCGCGGCGACGGTGCCTCAGCCGATCGGGCTGTGGCTGCTGAAGTCGAGCTGGACGACCAGGTCGTTGAAGTCGCGGTCGCCGCCGCCGGCCATGTCCTCCCAGCCCCAGGTGTTCAGGCCGTAGCTCCAGAGGTGGCCGACATGCTGGCCGGCCTCCGTCTCATTGGCCTGCGCGAAGGCGAAGAACTGGTCCTTCCCGTTCGTCAGGCGCATGGCGATCAGATCGCCATCATCGATGCCGACCAGCGTGCCTTCGCTGTACTTGCCGAAGCCGCCACCCGCGAGCCAGGTGTCCCCGGTATCGGTGTGGTAGGCCCGGGCGTCGGCCGCCGCGGCATAGCCCGCATCGCCCGGCCGCAGATTGCCGATCGCGCCCGTGAAGTCGTCCACCTTGTAGAACTCGACGTGCAGATCGAGCGTCCCACCCTGGCGCATACGTACCGTCGCGGTCTGGTCATCCGCCCCGCCGGTCTCCGCGATCGCCATCGGCCGCGCCACTTCCACCGCGCTGTTGCCGGCGGCGGTGACGAAATCGACCATGCCGAAGGCGTTCGACAGCGCCGCCTGCGGCGTGCCGGCCGCCTCCCCGCCGATATTGACGGAGATATGCGCCCCCTGCCCGACATCCGCCTGATGCAGCTGGCCCTGCGACCGGCCGTCGAACTGGCTGAACATCTCCTCCGACATGTTGGGGTTCAGCGCCTGCAGCGCGAACTGCTTCGACCAGCCCTGCGATGCCTGCCCCATGAAATCGTCGCCGCCATTGGCGTAGTCGATCTGCACATTGCCGGCGACGCCGAGGTTGCTCTGGAACAGCAGGTTCTGGTCGATGGCGCTGCCCCAGCCGTCCGGGCCCAGGTCGGTCAGCAGTGACGGCGCATCGGAATCCGCGGCATGCAGCAGCGCCTGCAGCGTCCGCGCCAGCAGATCGGCATCGGGCGTGGCCAGGTCGGGCGTCAGGCCATAGCCCAGCCCGGCATGATAGCCGGCCCCGAGGCCGTTATCGCCGGTGTTGAATGCCCCCGGCGCCACCACCGAGGCGATGTAGAGCAGTTCGTTGATGTAGCTGGGCGCCACGGTGCCGGCATCACCCAGGATGGCCTCGAGCTGTTCGCCGAAGTCCCCCCAGGGGGCCGCGGCCGTCACGGTGCCGCTGACCATGCCGGTATCCGTCCCGCCATGGCCGTCATCGGCGGTGTAGGTGAAATGCGCGGTGCCGTCGAAGGTGATGGACGGCGTGAACAGCAGGCGGCCATCGCTGTCGAGGGTGACCAGGCCGCCCGCGACCTCGACGGATCCACCCGTCGCGATCGCATGCCCATCGATCTGGGTAATATGGGTGACGTCGCCATCCAGGTCGCTGTCGTTCTGCAGCACATCGATGGTGACGGCGCTGCCATCCGCGGCGACCGCCGGGAAGCTGTCATCGGCTGTGACCGGCGCGTCGTTGACATTCGCCACCGCCAGCGTCGGCTCGCTCGGGGCAGTCCCGGCCGCGCCAAAGGCGTCGACATAATGGGCGACCGCGCGCACCAGGTGGTCGACGTCATCCTGGGTCAGTGCGTAGGTCGCCTCCGTCGCGCCGGCGATATCCACCCAATGGCCCGGCTCGTCCTCGCGCTGCCACTGATAGGTGACGACCAGCGGGTTCGGGCCGTCCAGGTCCGTGAGGTCGTTCGAGGCGGTCAGCACCGCGCCCTGGCTGGCAAGGCCCGTGACCAGGACCGTGCCCTCGAAGGCGTCATCGACATTGGTTACCGCGGCGGTCGGCACGCTCTCGACATGCTCGGCGGCGCCATGGCCGTCGGTGTAGCTGGCCACCGTCCGCACCGCATGGCCGACATCGTCCTGGGTCAGCGTATAGGCGGCATCCGTCGCGCCATCGATGTCGTGCCAGTTGCCGTCGGCATCCTGGCGCTGCCACTGGTAGCTGATCGTGCCGAGGCCGTCCGCGTCGGCGATGGTGTTCGACGCGGTCAGCACCTGGCCCTGCGTCGCGATGCCGTCCGCCGTGAACACACCCGCCGGCGCATCATTCACGTTCACCACCGCGACGGTCGGGTCGCTGGCCTCATTCTCCGGCGTGCCGTCGCCATCGGTATAGCTGCCGACCGCGCGCACGCCGTGGCCGACATCAGCCTCGGTCAGCGTGTAGGTGGCACCCGTCGCGCCGTCGATGTCTTCCCAGACGCCCGGCGCGGCCTCGCGCTGCCACTGGTAGGTGACCGGCCCCATGCCGTCGACATCCGTCATGTCGTTGGATGCCGTCAGCACCTCGCCCTGCGTCGCCGTGCCCGCCAGTTGCACGCTGCCGTCATGCGTGAAGCCGACATTGCCCACCGCCGTGGACGCGGCGCTGTCCACGTGCTCCGCCGCGCCATAGCCGTCGGTATAGCTGGCGACGGCGCGCACAGCGTGCCCGACATCGTCCTGGACCAGCGTGTAGTGCGCGCCCGTCGCGCCATCGATATCCGTCCAGACACCCGGGGAGGTCTCACGCTCCCAGTGGTAGCTGATCGTCCCCATGCCGTCCGCGTCGGTGAGATTGGACGTCGCCGTCAGCGTCGCGCCCTGCGACACGACGCCCGACACCGTCACGTTGCCGCCCGGCGCGTCGTTGGTGTTGGCCACCGCGGTGACCGGAGTGGCCGCGACCTGCTCCGCCACGCCCTGTCCGTCGGTGTAGCTCGCCACCACGCGCACCCGGTGGTCGACGTCACCCTGGGTCAGGGTATAGGTCGCCCCCGTCGCATTATCGATATCGCCCCAGACACCCGGCGAGACCTCACGCTGCCACCGGTAGCTGACGCCGCCCATGCCATCCGTATCGACGAGGTCGTTCGAGGCCGTCAGGACCTGGCCCTGCGCGGCGCTGCCCGCCACCGCGACCGTGCCGGAAGGCGCGTCATTCACCGAAGCCGTCGCGTTGCCGAGAACCTGCTCCGGGGTGCCATGGCCGTCGGTGTAGTCGGCAACCGCCCGCACTTTGTGGCCAACATCATCCTGGGTCAGGGTGTAGCTGCCACCCGTCGCGCCATTGATGTTCGTCCAGACGCCAGGGGCGGTCTCACGCTGCCAATGGTAGCTGACGGTCCCGACGCCATCCGGGTCGGTGATGGTGTTCAGTGCTGTCAGGGTCTGGTCCTGGCGGGCCTGGCCCACGGCCTGCACGCTGCCGCCGGGCGCGTCATTGACGTTCGCCACCGCGGTGGTCGGGTCGCTGGTGACCTGCCCCGGCGTGCCGCCGTTGTCGGTGAAGTCGGCGATCGCCCGCACGGCATGGCCGACATCGGTCTCGGTCAGCGTGTAATTCGCGCCTGTCGCGCCATTGATGTCGGTCCAGACGCCCGGCGTGGTCTCACGCTGCCAATGGTAGGTGATCGCGCCCAGGCCGTCGGGATCCGCGATCGTGTTCGACGCGGCCAGCACCTGGCCCTGGGCGGCCGTGCCCGCCACGGCGACCGCGCCGGTGAACGGGTCGTCGATATTGACCACCTGCAGATCGGCGCTGCCGGTGCCCGGATGCCCAGCGCCATCCTTGACTTCAACCGTCAGCGAGCGGTCCTCGACGGCAGCGTCGCCCTCATGCTCGTACTGGATCTGCTTGGCGATCGCCTCCAGCACCTGATCGGTGACCTTCGACTTCACCACCGTGAAGTTATCGATATAGAGCGAGCCGCCGACGGCCTGGCCGCCAGTGAAGTCGTAGGTGCCCGCGACGAAGACGAAGAACCAGTCGCCTTCCGAGGGCACCACCACGCTGGACGTCGCCCAGTTGGTCTCACCGCTGTCGTTGGCGCCGGTCTGGTCCAGGACGGTGATCGCCTGGCCGGTGGCCGCGTTCATCAGATAGCCGAAGGCGTCGAAGGCATCCTGGCCCGCCGCCGCCCTCCAGTCGAAGTTCAGGACGTCGCCGGCCTGGGAATGGAAAGTCTCGGAATAGGCATAGGGGCCATGGACGACATCGAAGCCGGCCCCGGTCTGCCCGTCGTTGAACAGGCGCAGCGAGTGGGTGCCCTCGCTATGCTGGTCGGTCGCGACCTCCGAACTGTAAGTCATTTCCTGAATGGAGCCGGCATCGTCGCCCGCCCGAGGCGGATCGGTCACGTCGTCCGGCGTCCGCCAGCCATTGATGCTGTCCTGACCGAGGATCACGCGCTGCTGGCCGATCGTCCAACCACCGGTGCCGGTCTCGAAGCCGGGATTGCTCAGGGCGCCGGTGGAAGTGCTGGTGAAATGGATCGTCAGCGCCTGGCCGTTCTGGCCGTTCTGGGTCTCATCGACGAGACCGATCAGGTCATGGCCGGTGCCGTTGCCAAGATAGACCTTGCCGTCGACATCGACGGAAATCGCGCCGCTCAGGTCCGCATCGGCCTCGCTCGACAGCCGCAGCATGTCGTCGCTGGTGGAATTGCTCACGCTGAAGGTGATCGACCCACCCGGATAGCCAAGGCCGCCATTGAAGGTGATGGTGCTGCCGATATCGACCCGGGCGCCACTCTCATCGAAGACAACCTGGTCGAGACCACCGATTACGGGCGCAGTCATATCATTACCTTTCTTGTATTTTCGGACTCACGACATGTTTGTCGAGATATGAAATCATCATGTATTTTCAGTGGATTTTTGCTTTCATAGAACCAAGTGCAACCAAGAAATAATCATCTGTATTAGTTACTCAATTCCTAGTTTATTTTATTCACTTCCATTTCGGATAATACATTATCCCCAATCCACTGAGTCTGATCGCGATATAACGCGGCCGAGTTGTGGCCGCCTTCAGCATCGAGGGCCCGGGACCTCTTCCGCCAGGGCGGTCCTGCCAGGGCTGGTGAATGGTGGGCGCCGCCATATCCGTCGCTCTCGCTCGCGTGGGCACGGCCGGGCGGCCGCCGTGCCGGGAGAGGTACGGGCGGAATAGTTAACGTAGATTTGATAATTATATTACGAGAATGTGATGACCGCAGCGTATGCGGGGTTGGGAATGCCTTTATGCAATTCAACCCTGCGGTTTCGCCGGCTTATTTGTGCCAACGCTGATGACTGCGCCGAACCAGTCTTCGGCCCCCTCGCTGCTCGATGGCAGGGGTCGATGGAACACGCGGGTGCGGAAACCGCCACGGCAAGAGGTCTGGCGAAGAATGTCGCCCCCCTCCGCAGCAGGTGGCGCAGCCCGTGCTCATGGCTGCGGTCTTCCGGCGGATCCCGAGGTAGAACTGCCGAACGGACTTTCAGGCCGGCAGCTTCGGCCGCCGCCCGCGCAGGCCCAGTGCCTGCTCCACCGCATGCGCCGCGCGCAGCGCCGTCGCATCTTCGAAAGGCCGCCCCAGCAGCTGGATGCCAAGCGGCAGCCCGCCTTGGCCGAAGCCCGCCGTCACCACCAAGCCAGGCTGCCCGGTCAGGTTGAAAGGAATGAGGAAACCCGGCCCCTCGAAGCTGGCCCATTTCGTCATCTGGTCGATCGGCCGCGCCTCGCCGGGGCTGCCGGCGGTCAGCAGGATGTCGAAGCGCCGCATCTCCGCCGCGACCGCATCCGCCAGTTCCCGCCGGCGGCGCTGTGCCTGGATGTAGTCGGCGGCCGAGAACGTCGCGCCGACCGCCAGCCGCTCCCGCAGCAGTTCGCCATAATCGCGGTAGCGCGTCCGCAGCCAGGCTTCGTGCACCGCATGGGCCTCGGCGGCGAGGATGATCCAGCCGGCGGCATTGAAATCCTGCAGCGGCGGCAAGACGGCATCGCCGATCTCGGCGCCCGCCGTGCGCAAGGCGTCGGCGGCGGTGTCGATCGCCTGCTGCATTTCACCGCTGACCGGCAGGTCGGCTTCGTGGAAGTGGCGGATGACGCCGATGCGCAGCCCCTTCACGCCGTCCCCGAGCCCGCCGATCAGATCCGGCACCGGCCGATCGATGGACGCGGGATCGGCCGGGTCGTGCCCCGCCATCGCCTGCAACAGCAGCGCGCAATCCTCGACCGTCCAGGCGAGCGGCCCGGTGGTGTCGAGGCTTTGCGCCAGCGGCAGCACCCCGGCGCGCGAACAGAGCCCATAGGTCGGCTTGATGCCGGCCGTGCCGCAGAGCGCGGCCGGCGTGCGGATGGAGCCGGCGGTATCGGACCCGGTGCCGCCCAGGATCACCCCGGCCGCGACCGCGGCACCGGTGCCGGAGGAGGAGCCCCCGGTGAAGCGGGTGATATCCCAGGGGTTGCGCGCCGGCGGCCAAGGCAGATCGAAGGATGGGCCGCCCCAGGCGAATTCATGCGTCGCCAGCTTGCCGAGGGAAACGGCGCCGGCCGCCTTCCACAGCCGCACCGCCGTCGCATCCTGCTGCGGGACATGGTGCAGCAGCACCCGGGAATGGCCGGTGGTGGCGATGCCGGCGGTTTCGTAGATGTCCTTGTGCGCGATCGGGATGCCGTCGAGCGGCCCGCGCTGCTCGCCCTTCATCCAGCGCGCCTCGCTCTCCGCCGCCGCGGCCAGCGCCGCTTCCCGCGTGAAGCGGATGAAGGCGTGGATCACCGGATTGAGGCGCTCGGCGCGGTCGAGGCAGTCGCGCACCAGTTCGCGCGGCGAGAGCGCCTTGGCGGCATAGAGGCGGGCGGCTTCGGCGATGGTCGGGATGGTCACCGCTTCGCCTCCTGGGCGACGAAGATGGTCGCCGGCTCATGCGCGACCGGCCGCGGCGTGCGCACCGACGCGGCGAAGCGGGCCGCATGCGCGGTGGCGCCGCGGATGTCCTCCGCCTCCGCCTCGGTCAGGACGATGCCCGCGCGCGCCATCGCGGCGTCGAAGGCGGGACGGGAGAGAGGCTCGCTCATGGGACTGGTCCGGCAATGCTGCGCGGGCAGCATGGCGCAGCCTGGATCAGCGGTGAAGCGACACCTGCGCCCGCCGCGCGCCGGCGTTCAGCGCGCCGCCAGCACCGCGAGGATCGCCTGGGACGCGGCGGCCTGGCAGGGCTCGATCACCGGCACGCCGGCCGCGTCCTCGGCCGCCGCGCGATGGCGCGCCATGCCGGTGCAGCCCAGGATCACCACCTCCGCCCCGCCCTCGGCCAGTTCGCGCGCCGCGTCGCAGATCCGCGCGCGGGGCGCCACGGGGTCGGTCAGCACCTCCATGTCGAGGTTGAGGCTGACGGTGCCGGTGTGCCGTGCCTCCACCCCCATCGCCTGCATGGCGCGGCGATGGCGCGGACGCGATTTGTCAGTGAAGCCGATGATGCCGAACCGCTCGGCCCGCGCCATGGCGGCGGCGATGGCGGAGCGCAGGCAGCCGAACACCGGCTTGTCGGTGATGCTGCGCGCGCCCTCCATTCCAGGGTCGGAGACACAGGCGATCACATAGGCCGCCGCGTCCTCCCTTTCGATCAGCTGGCAGAGTGGCTCCGCCACCGCATACCAGTCCCGCCAGGTGACGATGGCGGGCGGACCGGAGGCAAGCGACACGACATCGAGCCGCGGTATCCCCGGGCCGGCGAAACGGGCGACGGACGCCGCGATTCCCGCCGTGCAGCTCGTGCTGCAATTCGGATTGATGATGAGGATGCGGTCGCCGTGCGGGGTGCCCATGCAGTCAATCCTCCCAGCGCCATCCGCGGCTGGCAAGCCGGGACAGGCCCGAAATGCTTGATCGGCGGTCATCGCCCTTGTTTGATGCGCACGCAGCCACGATTTTTGCGGCGCAACAAGCGCCGAACCCGTAGAGATCGCAACCGCCGGGGCAACCCCGGCGATGCCGAGGAAGAGACCGCCGCCATGCGCTGGGAACCCGTCCGCGCCCTGCCCGCCACCGCCGCCACCGTGCCGAGCTTTGGCACGGCGCTGGGCCGCGGTGCCCGCAACCGCTGCCCGCAATGCGGCGAGGGCCGGGTCTTCGACGGCTACCTGAAGGTCGTGCCGGAATGCAGCGTCTGCCACGCGCCGCTGGGCGAGCTGCGGGCCGATGACGCACCGCCCTATTTCACCATCTTCCTGATCGGGCATCTGCTGGTGCCCTTCGTGTTCTGGATCGAGCGCGCGTACCAGCCGCCGATGTGGCTGCACATGGTGGTGTGGCTGCCGTTGTTCACCGTGCTCAGCATGGCGGCGCTGCGCCCGGTCAAGGGCGCCGTGGTCGGCTGGATGTACCGGTTGAGCGTGAACGAGGCGGCGGTGGCTGCCACCACGGCCGATACGCCGCGCCCGATACCGCGCGCCGATGCCTGATCGGGCGCTGGCCCAGCAGGCGCGGCCGCCACGCCCGCCAGCCGAGCATCGCGACCTGGTGAGGGTGACCTTGCCGGAACAGGCGGCCCTGCCCTCCCCCTATGCGGAGGCCGATCGCCGCCAGGCGGTGGCCGACCTGCTCGCCGCCAACCACTTCGCCCCGCATGACATGGGCGCCGGTCCCTGGGGGCTGGCGCTCTCCGTGCGTGAAGGGCGCCTGGTCTTCGATATCCGCGATGCCGAGGATGCGCCGCTCCATGCGATCGTGCTGGCGCTCGGCCCGTTTCGCCGCCTGATCAAGGACTACCACCTGGTGGTCGAAAGCCATGAGCGGGCGGTGATGGAGAACCAGGGCGAGGCGCGCATCCAGGCCATCGACATGGGTCGCCGCGGCCTGCACAACGAAGGCGCCACGCTGCTGGCCGAGCGGCTGGGCGGGCGCGTGGCGGTGGATTTCGAAACCGCGCGCCGCCTCTTCACCCTGGTCTGCGCGCTGCATCAGCGCATCTGACATCCGTCCGCCGCCCGGGGGTCCGGAGGTTTGTCCCGGGCGCTCCACTGACACTGAGGTTTCGTTTCGCCATGCCAAGCCGGGTCATTGCTGCGCCGCAGGCGCCGAAGCCGCAAAGCCCCCATGCTCGTCAGCTGGAGATCGAGGCGGCGGCGGCATGAAGATCGACGGCACCCCCTACCGCAGCGTCTGGGTCGATCCCGCCGATGGCTGGTCGGTGCGCATCTTCGACCAGACCCGGCTGCCCTGGGCGATCGAGATCCTGCGCCTGACCGACGAACGGCAGGTCGCCCAGGCGATCCGCAGCATGCAGGTGCGCGGCGCGCCGCTGATCGGCGCCGTCGCCGCCTATGGCGTGGCGCTGGCGCTGCGCGCCGACGCCTCCGCCGCCAATCTGCGCCAGGTGGTCGCGATGCTGGGCGAGACCCGGCCGACCGCCATCAACCTGCGCTGGGCGCTGGACCGCATGGCCGCCGCGCTCGACACTCTTCCGGACAGTGAGCGACTGGCGCGGGCCTATGCCGAAGCCGCGGCGATCTGCGACGACGACGCCGAGACCTGCCGCCTGATCGGTATCCACGGCCTGCCGCTGCTGGAGGCGGTCGCCGCCCGCAAGGGCCGCGTGAACCTGCTGACCCATTGCAATGCCGGCTGGATCGCGACCGTCGACTGGGGCACCGCGCTCGCGCCGATCTACATGGCGCATGGTGCCGGCATCGATGTGCATGTCTGGGTGGATGAAACCCGTCCCCGCAACCAGGGCGCGGCGCTGACCGCCTGGGAACTCGGCCGCCACGGCGTGCCGCACACGATCATCGCCGACAATGCCGGCGGGCATCTGATGCAGCATGGCCAGGTCGATCTCTGCATCGTCGGCACCGACCGGGTGACCCGGCGGGGCGATGTCGCCAACAAGATCGGCACTTACCTGAAGGCGCTCGCGGCGCGGGACAACGGCGTGCCCTTCTGGGTCGCCCTGCCGCATTCCACGCTCGATACCGGCGTTGCCGACGGCGTGCGCGAGATCCCGATCGAGGAGCGCGCGGCCAGCGAAGTCACCGACCTGACCGGCCGTACCGCCGATGGCCGGATCGAGACCATCCGGGTAGCGGCGGCCGGCAGCCCGGCCGCCAACCCGGCCTTCGACGTGACCCCGGCCCGGCTGGTCACCGGCCTGATCACCGAACGCGGCCGCTGCGCGGCGTCCGAGGCCGGCCTGGCCGCGCTCTACCCCGAGAAATTCTAGACCCGGTGCCCTTGGCGGGGTTCGACGAGCGCGAGCCCCACGGTCAGCGTGACGCCGCCCGCCACCGCGAGGGCGGCGGCTGCGGACAACGAGAGCTTGAGCGGCAGCATCGCGTCGCCGAGCAGCAGCACGACCAGCAGCAGGTTCAGCAGCAGCCCCGTGACGACGAGGCCGAGGGCAAAGCGTGTCATGGCGGGACATCCCCTTGGCATGTCCTCATGAAACACCGGCGCCGGGGCAGCGCCGCGGCCACGCTTTGGCAAGAACAAGGCATGGAATGCGGGCATCGCGTGCTCGCCATGCGGGCAATGCAGGGCCTGCGGCGGATTTTCTGTATACGGCAAGCGGTTGCCAGCCGGGCTGGGTGATGGGAGTGTCCGCCGCCGAACCATAATCCAGGGAGCCCCGCCCATGCGCAGGCTGATCGCCGCCGCCCTCCTCGCTGCCCCCTTGCTGGGATGCCTGGTCCCGGATGCGCGGGCCCAGGCCCCGGCCCAGCCGCCGCTGCGCTGCGGTGTCGACGGAACCTACGCCCCGCATGCCTTCCCGAGCCTCAGCGGCGGCATCCAGGGCTTCCAGATCGACCTGTTCCAGGAAGTGGCGCGCCGCATGGGCCGCCAGATCACCATCGAGAGCACCTCCTTCGGCGGCCTGATCCCGGCGCTGAATGCCGGCCGCTATGATTTCCTCTGCGCGCCGACCACGGCGACGCGGGAACGGGCGGAGAACCTGCTCTTCACCGAGGGCTATATCTGGACCGAGCTGCAATTCGGCATCCGCCGCGGCACGCCGCCGATCCGCTCGGAAGAGGATCTGCGCGGCAAGACGATCAGCGTGAACAAGGGTACGCCCTATGAGCAATGGGTGCGCAACAATGCCGAACGCCTGGGCCTGACCCTGCTCGCCTTCGACACCCAGCCCGACGCGGTGCAGGCGGTGATGCAGGGCCGCGCCTATGCCAACCTCGCCGGCAACACCGTGATCCGCTACTCGGCTTCGCGCACGCCGCAATTCACCGCCGACTACGTGCTGCCCGGCACGCGCTTCCATTGGGCCACCCCCTTCCGCCGCGACAGCGCCGCGCTGCGCAACCAGGTGGAGGAAGTCATCGAATGCATGAAGCGTGACGGCACCATCGCCCGCATGTCGGAGCGCTGGTTCGGCAGCCGGCCGGGCGACGACCAGGCCGAGAACATCGTCTTCCCGGGCTACGGCGTGCCCGACCTGCCCGGCTACGACCCGACCCCGCACGAGCCGCGCTGCAACTGATGGCCGGGATCGTCGAAGCGCGGGCCGTTCACAAGCATTTCGGCCCGCTGCATGTCCTGAAGGGCGTCGACCTGACGGTCGCGGAGAAGGAGCTGGTCTTCGTGATCGGCCCTTCCGGCTCCGGCAAGTCCACGCTGCTGCGCTGCCTGAACCGGCTGGAGGAGCCTTCCTCCGGCTCCATCGTGGTCGATGGCATCGACATGCTGGATAAGCGCACGGACATCAACCATGCGCGCCAGCGCATCGGCATGGTGTTCCAGTCCTTCAACCTGTACCCGCACATGACCGCGCTCGGGAACGTCACGTTGGCGCTGCGCAAGGTGCTGAAACTGGACAAGGCGGAGGCCGAGCAGCGCGCCCATGCGGCGCTGACGCGGGTTCACCTGGCGGACCGGGCCGACCACTACCCGGGCCAGCTTTCCGGTGGCCAGCAGCAGCGCGTCGCGATCGCCCGCGCCATCGCGCTCGAGCCGCGCGTCATGCTGTTCGACGAGCCGACCAGCGCGCTGGACCCGGAACTGGTCGGCGGCGTGCTGCAGGCGATGCGGGAACTGCGCGAGGACGGCATGACCATGGTGGTGGTCAGCCACGAAATGGGTTTCGCCCGCGCCGCCGCCGACCGCGTGGTCTTCATGGCCGATGGCACGAAGCTGGAGGAAGGGCCGCCCGACCGGATCTTCGGCGACCCGCAGCACGAGCGCACGCGCGCCTTCATCCGCCAGATCGAGCGGCATTGATCATGTCCCCAGGCGCCGGCGCGGCTTCCAGCCGCTTGGCTTATCGTTGTCGGCCTCAGACGCCGGCGCACGCATCCGCGCGCCTGGCTGACGCACCGTCGGGGCGGCACTGGCGACCGGGGCCGGTCGCGCGCGGGGCCGCATTCGCGGCGCCGGGGCATCGCTGTGCTCGCCCCGCAAGGACAGCTGGCGGCCTCCGGCCGCGTTCTGGTGCGATGGGTGGGGCGGGCGCGTGAGCAACTGGGACCGCTTCCTCGATTCCTTCTTCAACCTGCACGTCATGGCGGCGCAGCTGCCCAAGGTCGTGGACGGCTTCTTCCTGACCGTGGTGCTGGCGCTCTGCATCGTCGCGACCGGGCTCGTCGCCGGCCTGATGCTCGCGGTCATCCGGGCACTCGGCATCCGGCCGCTGAACTGGCTGATCATCTTCGTGGTCGACCTGTTCCGCGCCCTGCCGCCGCTGGTCATCATCGTGCTGCTGTATTTCGGCCTGCCGAGCATGGGCATGGAGCTCTCCGGCTTCGGCGCCGCCTGGCTGTCGCTCTCCTGCGTGCTGATGGCCTTCGCGGAGGAGATCTTCTGGGCCGGCATCACCGCCGTGCCGAAAGGCCAATGGGAAGCCTCGCGCTCCACCGGGCTCGGTTTCCTCCCGACGCTCGGCCACGTGGTGCTGCCGCAGGCGCTGCGCATGACCATCCCGCCGCTGACCAACCGCACCATCGCCATCACCAAGGGCACCGCCCTGGCTTCCGTCGTCGCGGTGCAGGACATCCTCGGCGCCGCCCAGGCCGGTGTCTCCTTCTCCTTCAACCCCTCGCCGCTGACCATGGGCGCGATCGCCTATCTCATCCTCTTCCTGCCCGTCGTGACGCTCGGCCGCTGGATCGAGACGCGCTTCGCGTGGAAGCGCTGAGGAGCCCGGCCATGCAGGATTTCATCGAAGCCTTCTTCAATCTCGACATCGCGCGCGAGGCCTCGCCGATCCTCTGGCAGGGGTTGTGGCAGACGCTGCTGCTCTCCCTCGCCGTGGTGCCGCTCGGCATCCTCGGCGGCGTCATCCTCGCCCTGCTCTCGACCGTGCACAGCGCCTGGGTGCGCTGGCCGCTGCGCATCTGGACCGACCTGTTCCGCGCCCTGCCGCCGCTGGTGCTGCTGGTCTTCATCTATGCCGGCCTGCCCTATGCCGGGCTCGAGGTCAGTGCCTTCGGCGCCGTCGCCCTCGGCTTCTTCCTGAACACCGGCGCCTATTACGGGGAGGTCCTGCGCGCCGGCATCGAAAGCATCCCGCGCGGCCAGATCGAAGCCGCCCGCTCCACCGGCCTCAGCCGCTGGCAGGCGCTGAGCCTGATCGTGCTGCCGCAGGCGGTGCGCAACGTGCTGCCCGACCTGGTGTCCAACACGCTGGAGGTGGTGAAGCTCACCTCCATCGCCAGCGTCGTCGCCTTGCCGGAACTGCTGTTCCAGGCGCGCCAGGCACAGAGCGTGACCTATAACGCGACGCCCATCATGGTCGCGGCCATCGCCTACTTCATCCTGCTCTGGCCGGTGGTGCGGCTGCTGAGCCGGCTGGAGAACCGGCAATTGGTGAGCCGGCGATAGGAAGCCGCGGGGGAATGCATCCCCCCGCGGTCCACCCTACGCCGGAACGCGCGTGTGCCAGTCCGTCTCGCGCTGGAAGGCATCCGCCACCTGCAGCACCCGCGCCTCCGCGAAGGGCCGCGCCGCCAGCTGCAGCCCGACCGGCAGGCCGCGATCGTCGAAACCGCAGGGCACTGAGATCGTCGGCAGGCCCAGGTAGTTGAACGGCCGCGTATTGGCGGAGACCGCCATCAGGCGCTGCCAGTTCGCCGGGTCGGCGTCGACATCGGTCTCGGCCAGGGTCGGTACCCGCATGCGGAGCGTCGGCGTCGCGACCACGTCATGCTCGCCGAGCGCCTCGGCGCAGAAGCGTCGCAGCAGCGGCCCGCGCAGCGACAAGGCTTCCAGGTAATAGCTGCCCGGCAGCGCATAGCCGCCATAGATCCGCGCCGAGAGGTGGGTCGCGTAGTCCCCGGCGCGGTCGCGCATCCAGTTGGCATGGATGGTCGCGCCTTCGACACGAGCGACGATGGCGACAGCGGTGCCGACCGGGCCGAGCGAGGGGGCGGAGATGCGCCGCACGATCGCGCCGCGCGCCGTCAGGGCGTCGAGCGCGGCTTCGAAGGTGGCGACCACGCTGGCATCGGCGCCGTCGAAGAACCATTCCTGCGGCACGGCGACGCGCAGGCCGCGGATGTCGCCGGTCAGGCCAGCCTCGTAATCCGGCACCGGCTCCGGCGCGCTGGTCGGATCCTTCGGGTCGTGCCCGGCGATGACGCCGAGGAAGCGCGCGGCGTCACGGGCGGTGCGGGTCAGCGGCCCGACATTGTCCATCGAGAAGGAGAGCGGCATGACGCCGGCGCGGCTGACCCGGGTCTGGGTCCCCTTGATGCCGGTGACGCCGCAGATGCTGGCCGGCAGCCGGATCGAGCCGCCGGTATCGGAGCCGAGCGCGGCGTGGACCATGCGCGACGCGACCGCGACGCCGGAACCGGAGGAGGAGCCCCCGGCGCAATAAGGCGGGTTCCAGGGATTGTGCGCATTGCCGAAATGCGCGTTGTGCCCGGTCGGGTTCTGCGCGAACTCGGCCATGTTGAGCGTGCCGAAGTCGATCGCCCCGGCGTCGTCGAGGCGCTGCAGCACGGTCGCGGTGACCTTGGGCACGAAGTCGCGGCGGATCTTCGACCCGCAGGTCGAGACCCGGCCTTCGCGGTAGTACATATCCTTGTGCGCCATCGGCACGCCGTGCAACGGGCCGAGCGGCGCACCGGTGGCGCGCTTGCGGTCGGCGGCCCGGGCGGCTTCCTGCGCCGCCGCCCGGTCGAGGCGGATGAAGGCGTTGAGGGCGCCATCCTGGGCATCGATCCGCGCCAGGCAGGCCTCCGTCGCGGCGAGCGCGGTCACTTCGCCACGCGCGATGGCGCCGGCGAGTTCGGTCATCGACAACGCGGTGATCGCGGTCATCAGGGCGTCTCCCGCTCGGCGCGCAACGCGGCCTCGAAGGAAGCGGGTTCATCCTCGAAGGCGAGCATGCCGCGCAACGCCTCGAAGGCCTCGATCAGGGCCAGGTGGTCGGCGAGACCGGCCCGCGCCGCGTCGTTCGGCACGGCGATGCCATTCCACCGGGCGATCGCCGCCGCCATGATGCCGGTTTCTTCGTTCGTCATTCGCGCTTCCCCCGCAACCCGCGTCGCGGGACAGGGTGGACCGCCCGTACGGCCCTGCAAAGAGGTCACTGGACGCGGATATCGGTGCATGGGCACGCTGGGTCCGCGGCGCGGGCGGCCGGAGTCCCGCGCTGCTTCAAATGGAGACATGCATGCTTCCCAGGATGCTGACCGTCGCCGCGTTGCTCAGCGGCCTCGCCCTGCCGGTCTTGGCGCAGACCGCGGCGCCCGCGACCCCCGCCCCGGCGGCCACCGCCCCCGCGGCGGCCGCGGCCGCGCCGACTGCCGCCGCGCCGGCGGCGCGCCCCGCCCCCACCCGGCGCCAGGCGAGCCCGGCCCAGCTCGCCCAGCAGCAGCGGATGCGCGACTGCAACGCGCAGGCCCGCACCCAGAGCCTGACCGGCGATCCGCGCCGGACCTTCATGCGGGGCTGCCTGTCGACCCACCCGGCCGCGGCGGCGGCGACGACGCCGGCCCCGGCGACGACGCCCTCCGCCACCCCGCGCCCGGTCGCGCGCCGCGCCGCGCGGCCGCATGCGACCGCCCCGGCCGCGGCGCCCGCCGCGGCGCCGGCCACCACGCCGAGCAACTGACCGGCGGCGGCCGGCGCCCTGCCCCCGGGCGGGCGCCGGCTGCCCCATTCAGCCGCGCGGCGGGACGTGGCACATCTGGCGAGCCTCGGAAGTAGAGCGTCCGATTCAGACCTCTGGGCCATTCGGCCCTCCGGTCATCGGACGCCCAAGGGAGAACGCCATGGCCACCGAAAGTCCCGTCCTGCTCGCGATCGACGCGCGCGGCATCGCAACCGCTACCCTCAATCGCCCGCACAAGGGCAATGCCTATGATGAAGACCTGCTCGATGCGTTGATCGCGGGGCTCGAATCGCTGGCCAAGGACGCTTCGGTGCGCGCCCTGGTCATCCGGGG
>DASYDR010000164.1:0-7876 GCA_036499545.1 Roseomonas sp.
GAGATGCAGGACATGATGGCCTATGCGGCCTCGGTCGGCAGCGCCGCGGCGAAGAAGGAAGGCGCCAAGGGCTTCATCGGCAATGCCAACGACCTGACCGCGCATTGGTTCGGGGAGCCGGTGGGGCGCGGCACCATGCCGCATGCCCTGATCGGCTATGCCGGGTCCACCGTGCGCGCCGCCGAGATGTTCCATGAGACCTTCCCGGAAGAAGGCCTCACGGTGCTGGTCGATTACTTCGGCCGGGAGATCACGGATGGCCTCGCGGTCTGCGCCCGCTTCCCGGAGATCGCGGCGTCCGGACGCATGGCCTTCCGCCTCGACACCCATGGCGGCCGCTTCCTGGAAGGGCTCGACCCGGCGGAAAGCTATGCGGTGCTGGAGCGCCACGCGCCCGGCGCCATCCGCCGCTATCGCAGCGAGACGGAGCTGCGCCACCTGGTCGGCACCGGCGTCTCCGCCGCCGCGATCTGGCGCATGCGCGAAGCGCTGGATGAGGCCGGCTATCCGCATGTGCGCATCGTCGCCTCCTCCGGCTTCGGGGTCGGCAAGTGCCGGGTGATGGCGGAAGCGCGGGCGCCGATCGATGTCGTCGGCACCGGCAGCTTCATCCCCGATGCCTGGAGCGAGACCTACGCCACCGCCGACATCGTCGAATATGACGGCGCGGCACGGGTGAAGATCGGCCGCGAATTCCTGCTGCGCCGCAATGGCGCGCGCAAGAAGAACGGGCATGGGTGACCACGCCCGATGACCGGAGCGCCGGAAGGCGCGAAGGTCTGAATCGGCCGCGCGACGCTTACCTGCGGGAACGTCGCATCGGCTGGTTCTGCGCGGCCGCGGTGGTGCTGATCTGGGTCGGCTTCCAGATCACCGGCCGCATCGCCGCGCGGTCGCCGTTGACCGCCTGGGATGTCAGCGCCATGCGCTATGTCGGCGCCTTCCTGGCGGTGCTGCCGATCCTGGCGCTGCGGGGATTGCCGCGGATGGCGCCGCACCGCCTGGCCGCCGTGGTCGCGACGGCGGGCATCGGCTTTCCGCTCTGCGCCTATACCGGCTTTACCCTGGCGCCGGCCGCCCATGCCGCGGTCATCATGTCGGCCGGGCTGCCGGTCGCCACCAGCCTGCTCGCCTGGCTCTTCCTGCGGGAAGCGCCGGGGCGGGCGCGGCTGGTCAGCCTCGGCGCCGTCGTCGCCGGGGCGCTGCTGCTGGGGCTCGAGGCAGGGCCGGCCAGGCCCGGCGCCTGGCAGGGCGACCTCTGCTACGCCGGCGCCGCCTTCAGCTGGGCCGCCTATACGCTGCTGGTCCGGCGCTGGCGGCTGCCGGCGCTGGAGGCGACGCTGGCGGTCGGGCTCTACGCGGCCATGGCCTATCTGCCGGTCTGGTGGCTGCTGCTGCCCTCGGCGACCGGGCAGGCGAGCCTTGGCGCCTTGCTGGTGCCGATGCTGTATCACGGGGCGCTGGCGGCCGTGGTGGCCGGGCTGTTCTACACCCGCTCGGTCGCCGCCCTCGGACCCGGGCCGATCACCCTCTCGGCCGGGGCGGTGCCGGCCCTGGTCGCGATCGCCGCCTGGCTGGTCCTGGACGAGGAACTCGGCCCGGCCGGCATCGCCGGCGTGACCTCGGCCTGCGCGGGGCTGGTATGGGGCGTCGCCGCGGCGCGCAGGGCGTGACGCTGCGTGGGTTACGCACTAGATAGCGGTCATGGCCGAGACCCTGAAGATCGCGTTGGCGCAGATCAATTCGCATGCCGGCGCCATCACCGCGAATGTCGCGCGCATCCGCGCCGCCCGCGCCGAGGCCGCCCGCCTCGGCGCCGACCTGCTGGTCACCCCGGAATTCTCGGTCGGCGGCTACCCGCCCGAGGACCTGGTGAAGAAGCCCGCCTTCGTCGCCGCCTGTGCCGAGGCGATCGCCGCACTCGCCGCCGAGACCGCCGATGGCGGGCCGGGCGTCATCATCGGCGGTCCCTGGCAGAACGGCACCCTGCTGCACAACGCCGCCTTCCTGCTCGATGGCGGCAAGATCGCCGCGCGCCGCGCCAAGCACGAGCTGCCGAATTACGGCGTCTTCGACGAGAAGCGCGTCTTCGATGCCGGCCCGGCGCCGGGCCCGGTGCCCTTCCGCGGCTTTCGCCTCGGGATGATGGTCTGCGAGGACTGGTGGTTCCCCGCCGTCTCCGAGACGCTGTCGGAAAGCGGCGCCGAGATCCTGCTCTCGATCAACGGCTCCCCCTTCGAGGTCGACAAGCATGAGCGGCAGCGGGTGCCGCTGGCGGTCAACCGCGTGGTCGAGACCGGGCTGCCCTTCGTGTTCCTGGCCCAGGTCTGCGGCCAGGACGAACTGGTCTTCGAAGGCGCGTCCTTCGTCATGAATCCCGATCGCGGCCTGGCGCATGTGCTGCCGATGTTCTCGGAGGAGGTCCGGCTGACCGAGTGGCGCCGGGAAGGCAACCGCCTGATCTGCGCCCCGGGCGCCATCGCGCCGACGCCGGCGCCGCTGGCGCAGATCTACGGCGCGATGATGCTCGGCCTGCGCGATTATGTGGAGAAGAACCGCTTCCCGGGCGTGGTGCTCGGCCTGTCCGGCGGCATCGATTCGGCGATCTCGGCCGCGGTCGCCGCCGATGCGCTCGGCCCCGACCGGGTGCGCGCGGTGATGATGCCGTCCCCCTACACCAGCCCCGAGAGCCTGGAGGATGCGGCTGCCTGCGCCGACCTCCTCGGCATCCGGTACGAGAGCATCGGCATCGGCCCGGCGATGGAGGCCTTCGGCGGCATGCTGGCGCCGGCCTTCGGCAACCGCGCGCCCGACATCACGGAGGAGAACCTGCAGTCGCGCATCCGCGGCGTCACCCTGATGGCGCTGTCGAACAAGTTCGGCGACATGCTGCTGACCACCGGCAACAAGAGCGAGATGTCGACCGGCTACGCGACGCTCTACGGCGACATGTGCGGCGGCTATTCGGTGCTGAAGGACGTCTACAAGACCACCGTCTTCGCGCTCTGCCGTTGGCGCAACGCGCATGTGCCGGCGGGCGCCCGCGGCCCGCAGGGCCTGGTGATGCCGGATCGCGTCATCACCAAGCCGCCCTCGGCGGAGCTCAAGCACGACCAGAAGGACCAGGACAGCCTGCCGCCCTATGAGGAGCTGGACGCGATCCTGGAAGGCCTGGTCGAAGGCGAGCAGTCGGTCGATGCGCTGGTGGCCGCGGGCCATGACCGCGCGACAGTGCTGCGCGTCTGGAAGATGCTCGACCGGACCGAGTACAAGCGCCGCCAGGCGCCGCCGGGCGTGAAGATCACCCCGCGCGCCTTCGGCCGCGACCGGCGCTACCCCATCACCAATGGTTTCACGGCATTGATCTCTTGATATCGACGAGCCTCATCGCTGACCTGTTCATCGCCGGCCGCTCCGCGGAGAGGCTCGGCGATATCGCGCGCCGGGTTGGCGGGGCGGCCGCGCGCCAAACAACGACTCTCATGCCGGCTCAGCCGGAAGGCTGGCCGGTATGAGCGGATTGTTTTCCCCCGAAGGCGGCTTCAGCGTCCGCATCCTCGATCTCTCCGGCGCGAGCGGGGAAGAGCCGGTGGAGATGATCCGCGGCTTCCAGACGCTGGAACACGCCAATGCCTTCGCCCGCCGCTATGTGCGCGACAGCCTGGAGCGCTGCCGCGCCCCGGGCATGAACGCCGATGCGGTGCTCGCCGCCTGGCTCGCCTTCGGCGAGGATGCCGAGATCGAGGAAGGCGGCGACGGCGCCTGGAGCAGCGCCACGGAGCGCGCCGCCTTCGCCGCGACCCCCTGCCGCGACCGGGAGGAGCGCAACTGGCGCATCCTCGATCCCCGTGCCGACCAGGATGACGAAGACGAGGATGACGACGACGGGGATGAGCAGGCGTGAAGCCCGGCCGCCACGTCGTCCTCTGCGGCGATTTCGCCGCCTACCAGGACCCCGAGGAGGAATGGACGGTGGAAGGCTTCGCCTCCGCCGAGGCGGCGCAGGACTATGCCCGCCGCTTCATCCGCGCCCAGATCGAGGATCTGCGTGCCGACACGCCGGATCCGGAGGCGCTGCGCGCCGCCTATTTCGGCTGGGGTGAATATGCCGCGGCGGAAGGGCTCGATACCGAAGCCTGGGTCGCGCATTGCATCGCCCATCCCACGACGTCGCCGCGCGACACCAATTACCAGGCGATCGAGCCATGAAACTCCGCTTTGCCCCGTCGCCGACCGGGCTGCTGCATGCCGGCAATGCCCGGGTGGCGCTGGCCAACTGGCTGCTGGCGCGCCGGCATGGCGGCCGCTTCGTGCTGCGCCTGGACGATACCGACACCGGCCGCAGCACCCCCGAATTCGCCCAGGCGATCGAGGAGGATCTGCATTGGCTCGGCCTCGACTGGGATGAGCGCTTCGCCCAGTCGGAGCGGCTGGATCGCTATGCCGCCGCCGCCGAGCACCTGAAGGCATCGAAGCGCCTCTACCCCTGCTTCGAGAGCGAGGAGGAACTCACCGCCAAGCGCGAGCGCCGGCGGCGGGAGGGCAGGGCGCCGGTCTATGACCGCGAGGCGCTGAAGATGACGCCGGAGCAGTACGAGCGCGCGCTGGCCAACGGCAAGCAGCCCTATTGGCGCTTCCTGCTGTCGCCGCGGACCATCACCTGGCGCGACGCGGTGCTCGGCGGGCGCAGCGTGAAGCTGCAGGCGATCAGCGACCCGGTGCTGATCCGCGCCGATGGATCGCCGCTCTATACCTTCACCTCGGTGGTCGACGACCGCGAGACCGGCGTCACGCATATCGTGCGCGGTGAGGACCACGTTACCAATACCGGCATCCAGATCGACCTGTTCGAAGCGCTGGGCGGCGATTCCGGCCGGCTGACCTTCGGGCACCTGCCGCTGCTGACCGATGCCGATGGCGGCCAGCTGTCGAAGCGGCTCGGCTCCATCTCGCTCCGCCAGTTCCGCCGCGACGGCATCGAGCCGGCGGCGCTGGCCGGCTACCTGGCGGCGCTCGGCACCTCGGTCGATCCGGTGCCAGGCCTTCCGCGGGACCTAGCCGGGGATTACGACCTCGGCCGCGTCTCGCATTCCGCGGCGCGATTCGACCCGCGCCATCTGCTGGCGCTGAACCGGCGCGTGCTGCACCAGGCCCCCTTCGCCGCGGTGCGGGACCGCCTGCCGGAGGGCGCTGACGAGGCCTTCTGGAACGTGGTGCGCGGCAATCTCGACCTGATGCGCGAAGCGCGGCCCTGGTTCGACGTGGTGCGCGGCAGCATCGTGCCGCCGGCGCAGGAGGAGGAGCAGGATTTCCTGCGCGCCGCCCTCGGCGTCCTGCCGCCGGAACCCTGGGACGAAGCGAGCTGGGGGATCTGGGTGGAGGCGGTGAAGGCCGCCACCGGCCGCAAGGGCAAGTCGCTGTTCCTGCCGCTGCGCCTGGCGCTGACCGGGGAGGAGCATGGCCCCGATCTGAAGCAACTGCTGCCGCTGATCGGGCGGGAACGGGTGCTGCAGCGGCTCAGGCTCGGTACTTCCGCTTGAACCCTGGCCGGCGACCGGGCAGAAAGGACGCCATGTCCGCGTCCAGGCCTCGCGCAGCCGCGCTCTGTCGCTGAACCGCCGCCGGAGAGAAGAACTCTCCGCGCCGCGTCACCGAACGCTTGCCTGACCGCCCCATCCTTCCCGGACCATCATGACCGAACTGCACCTGCACAACAGCGCCGCCCGCAAGCGGGAGGCTTTCGCGCCGATCGATCCGGAGCATGTGCGGCTCTATGTCTGCGGGCCCACGGTCTATGACTTGGCGCATCTGGGCAATGCGCGGCCGGTCGTGGTCTTCGACGTGCTGGTGCGGCTGCTGCGCCGGCTCTATCCGCGCGTGACCTATGCGCGGAACATCACCGACGTCGACGACAAGATCAATGCGCGCGCGCGGGAGAGCGGGGAGCCGATCGCCGCCATCACCGCCCGCACCATCGCGGATTTCCACCGCGACATGGCCGCCCTCGGCGCCCTGGCCCCGGATGAGGAGCCGCGCGCGACGCAGAACATCCCGCAGATGATCGCGCTGATCGAACGCCTCATCGCCAATGGCCACGCCTATGCGGCGGACGGCCATGTGCTGTTCAGCGTGCCGTCCTATGCCGGATACGGGCAGCTCTCCGGCCGTACCCCGGACGAGCTGCTGGCCGGTGCCCGCGTCGATGTCGCGCCCTATAAGCGCGACCCGGGCGATTTCGTGCTGTGGAAGCCCTCCGACGATGCGACGCCGGGCTGGGACAGCCCCTGGGGCCGCGGCCGCCCGGGCTGGCACATCGAGTGCAGCGCGATGTCCTGGCGCTATCTCGGCGAGGAATTCGACATCCATGGCGGCGGGCACGACCTGCTCTTCCCGCATCATGAGAATGAGCTGGCACAATCCGCCTGCGCCTTTCCCGGCAGCCGCTTCGCCCGGTACTGGATGCATAACGGCATGCTGCTGGTCGATGGCGAGAAGATGTCGAAGTCGCTCGGCAATTTCCTGACCGTGCGCGACATCCTGGCGCGCGGCCCCTGGGCCGGCGAGGCCTTCCGGCTGCTGCTGCTGAAGACCCATTATCGCCAGGCGCTGGACTACACCGTGGCGGGGCTCGAGGAAGCGAAGGCGGAGCTCGACGACGGCTATGCCATGCTGGCGCGCGCGCCCGCCGCCGATGGCGCCCTGATCAGTGCCATGACCGACTGGGCGATCGCGCCGCTCCGCGATGATCTGAACACCCCGGGTACCATCGCGCGGCTGCGCGACCTGCGCACGCTCGAGAATGTCGCGACGGTCGGCGGCAGCGCCACCGCGGTGCTGGCCCGCATCGGGCAGGACTGGGCGCCGGCGCCGGGCGAGGCGGCGGCGGCCTTCCGGGAAGCCGCCGGGCTGCTCGGCCTGTTCCAGGGCGATGCCGGTGCCTGGCTGCGCGGCGGCGTCGATGCCGCGGCGGTCGAGGCCGCGATCGCCGCGCGCCTCGCCGCCCGCAAGGCGCGCGATTTCGCCGCGGCCGACCGCATCCGCGCCGAGCTGCTGGCGCAAGGCATACTGCTGGAGGACGGGGCGGGCGGCACCACCTGGCGGCGCGCTTGACCTTCCCATGGTGGAGGGCGGCTTTCTCCGAGCCCCTCCAACGCCAGCCGGGACGATCTCTCATGCAGCGCCTTGCCGTTGCCTTCCTCCTCCTGACCGCCATGCCCGCCGCCGCGCAGCATGCCGGGCATGACATGTCCATGGGCGCGGCGGGTGCCGCCGCGGCGCAGGAATCCGCCTCGACCCGCGAATTGCGGGAAGCCAATGCCCAGATGCACCGCGCCATGGACATGCCGTTCACCGGCGATGCCGATCGCGACTTCGCCGCCGCCATGATCCCGCATCATGAAGGCGCCATCGCCATGGCCCGGATCGAGCTGCGCCATGGCACCGACCCGGCGATGCGGCGGATGGCGGAAGCGATCATCGCCGCGCAGGAACGCGAAATCGCGGAGCTGCGCGCCTTCCTCGCCCGGCCGCGATGACGGGGCGGGACGGGGGCGCCGATCTGGTGGCACCGCCGGGCGAAAGCCCGGTGGTGGTGCTGGTGCGCCCCCAGCTTGCGGACAATATCGGCGCCGCCGCCCGCGCCATGGCCAATGGCGGGCTGTTCCACCTGCGCCTGGTGGCGCCGCGCGACGGCTGGCCGCAGGAGAAGGCCTGGCGCACCGCCTCCGGCGCCGACCGCATTCTGGAAGAGGCCCAGGTTTTCGAGACGGTGGCGGACGCGGTGGCCGATCTGCATCATGTCGCCGCCACCTGCCCGCGCCCGCGCCATATCATCAAGCCGATCCTGACGGCACGGGGGGCTGCCGCCGAATTGCGC
>DASYDR010000165.1:0-26545 GCA_036499545.1 Roseomonas sp.
GCCGCAGCCCGGCCAGCACCTCGGCATCCAGCAGCGCGTCCAGCGCGCCGCCGCGCAGCGCTTCCGGATCCCGGCTCCAATCCACCCGGCCGCGCAGTTCGGGCAGGCTCGGCGCGGGCGGCAGCGGCGCCGTCGCGCGGGGCGGGAACAGGACACGCCCGAGCCAGCTGGCCCGCTTGGCCGCGGGGCCGGCAGGCGCCTGGTCCATCGCGGCACCCCCGAAGGCGGGCAAGGCCGGGGCCGGGGCAGGGGGCGCCGCCGCCGCGACCGGGGCGCCGCGGGACCGCAGCAGCATGCCGCCGGCCGGCGTCACCAGCGGCACCTTGCGCTGCGCCGGCAGGCCTTCCTGCACCGCGCCCGCCTCGTCCACCAGCACCAGGGAGGTCAGGTGGCTGACGATGCCCTCGGCCTCCGCCAGCGCGGCGGCATCGGCTTCCGCCAGCAGCGGCAGCGCCAGCCAGGCGGCATAGGCGGCGACGGCGCGGTCCTGCCCGGCCTCCGCCGGCGCGGCAAGGGCCGCGTCGCTCCAGTTGGCCGTGATGCGCATGCCGCCGGCCAGCGCGCTCGCCACCACCGGCCGGGCGCCAGGCTCCGGCCCGTCCTGCCGCAAGCGCGGCGCGCGCAGCGCCGCGACCGCCAGGCGCATCACCGCTTCCAGGTCCGGGCCGGCGCTGACGAAGATCTGCCCGCCGGTCAGCGCGGCGAGATGGCCGACATTGGCCGCCAGGCTGTCCTCGCCCACCAGGATCACGGTGAACCGCGCCCCGCGCCGCGCCGCCGCATGCACGTCCAGCGCATGGCTCTTGCCGTCCGTCACCAGCAGGATGTCGGCGCCCTCCCGCGCCGCCAGCACCGCGTCGATGGCGCCGCCGAGCTCGGTGCCGCCGCCCGGATGGCCGAGCTGCCCGATCGCCGCCAGCACCTCCGCCGGGCCGGTGCCGGACCCGGCCCGCCTGGCATCGTCGCTGAATTCCCAGAGGTCGAGCCGGTCGCGCGGCCGCAGCCCGGCCGCGATCGCGCGCAGCGCCTGCCGGGCCACGCCATGCTTGGTCGGCTGGCGATGGCCCTCGCCATGGCCGGCCGGCTCGTTCATCGAACCCGACATGTCCTGCAGCAGCACCGCATCCAGCAGCCCGTCGCCGCCCGGTTCGGGCTGCACGGTGAGCGTGACGGCGCGGCCATCGGCGGCGAGGCCGGACAGCCGCCGCGGCGCCGCGCCGGCCACGCTGATCACGATCGGCCGGCCGAGCCCGACCCGCGCGCGGCCGCCCACCAGCGTCGCGCCGGCCAGCCGCACCGCGCCGCTGTCGCAGGCGATCTCGATCTCCGCTTCCAGCCGGATTTCGGCATGTTCCAGCGCGTCGCTGTCCGGCAGCGGGTCGCGGCCATAGACATCGCCGACCGTGGTCGGGATCAGCAGCGTGGCGCCGGCCTCCGCGATGGCCAGCGGCATGGCCCAGAGGCCGGAGACCACGACCTCCTCGCCCGGCGGCACATGGCCGACCGAGATCATGTGGATGCCGCGCAGCGCTTCCTCGTGCAGCACCGCGGTGCGGCCGGCATCGATCGCCGCCTCATAGGTCTCCCGCGCCGCCGCCCGGCGCTGCGCGCTGGCCTGCAGGGTGCGGCCGCCGATGCGGGCGGTCAGCCCGACCAGCGCGGCCTGCACCGGCACCGGGAAGGTCATGGTGGCTTCGATCGATTGCCGCTCGGCATTGCGGAAGCGCCGCTCGGCGGTGACCAGCGCCAGGGTGCCCAGGATGCGGACGGCAAAGCGGGTGGCGACCAGCGGGATCGGCCGGCGGCTGCCGGAGATGATGGCGAGGTGGCGATAGGCGGCGAGGGGATCGCTGGCGGCGGGCGCGGCGGCGCTAGACGGCATCGGGGCCTCCTTCGGCAAGCTGGTTCAGGATGTGTTCGAGGGCGGCGCGGGCGAGGTCGCCGATGTCGTGCGGGCGGATATCCGGGGGCAGCAGCGCCGGGTCGATGGTCAGGGTGACGCCGGGTGCCAGCGCGAATTGCCCGCCATCGCGCGCCAGGCTCTCGGCCAGCAGCAGCGCCCGGATGCCGGACGGCTTCAGGCCCTGGTCGCGCAGCGCGCGGTAGCGGTGCACCGCGGCGACATGCGCCGGCCCGTAATCCGGCCTGGTCCGGCTGCCGCCAGGGGGCGGGATGATGCCCTCGGCGATCAGGTAGCGGATCTGCCGCGGCGTCTCCGCGACCATGTCCGCCAGCTCCTGGATGTTCACGGCAGGGTCTTTCGACAAGAAATTATTGTCGAAATATGCCGCGGCGGCTGGCCAGGTCAAGCTCTTTCGACAAGCATGATGCGTCGAAAGGCTGGCGTGTCGACATCGCGATTTCGTGAGCCAATCCCGGGACGCAGGGCTCATCCGTCCCCGGCGTGGGTGTCGCCATCTTGAAACCCGACCGGGGAGGGAGGACATCCACGGCGCGCCAGGAGCGCCGATTCCCCCCATCTCCTGTGGACCGCCGCCCATGCCTCGCTTCGAGGACAGCCTTGCCTATGCCGCCTTCACGCTGCTCGCGCTCGGGGTCGCCCTCGGCGCCGGCGGCGCCTGGCAGGCGGAGATCCTGCTGCACACCGCGATCGCGCGGCAGCTCTACCTGCTGGGCGCCGCTGCCGGCGTCGCCGCGGCGATCGCCATGGTTGCCCTGGTCGGCATCGCCGAAATCCGCGGCTGGCGCGCGGCGCATCCGGCGCGCCCGCGGCTGGCGCGGGCCGGCGGCCGCCCCCGCGCCCTGGCCTCCGGCTGCGTCGCCTGAACCGCGGCGATGACGATCGGCATCCTGCAATGCGGCGCCCCGCCTGAGCCGCTGGCCGCGGCGCATGGCAGCTACGGCGCGATGGTGCGACGGCTGCTGGGCCCGGGGCGGGACAGCGTGGTCTTCGATGCCGAAGGCGGCGCGTTGCCGGCCGCCGCCACCGCCTGCGATGCCTATGTGCTCACCGGCTCGCCGGCCGGCGTCTATGACGACCTGCCCTGGATCCCGGGGCTGATCCGCTTCCTGCAGGCGGCGCGCGGCCAGGCCAAGCTGGTCGGGATCTGCTTCGGCCACCAGGCGATGGCGATGGCCTTCGGCGGGGCGGTCATCCAGTCCCCCAAGGGCTGGGGCATCGGGCTGCATCGCTACACGGTGCGCCACCGCGCGCCCTGGATGGCGGGCGACACGGCGGCGGAGATCGCGGCGGCTGCCTCGCACCAGGACCAGGTGGTCGAATGCCCGCCGGGCGCGCGCATCATCGCCGACAGCGCCTTCACCCCCTATGCAGCACTCGATTACGGCGACGCGATCTCCTTCCAGTTCCACCCCGAATTCAGCCCGGCCTTCGCCACGGCGCTGATCGAGGCGCGGCGGAACCGCTTCGGCGCCGGCGCCGATGCCGCCATCGCGTCCTATGCCGCGCCGGATGATGGCGCCCGCATCGGCGGCTGGATCCGCCGGTTCCTGGACGCCGCCTGATCCGCACCCGCAAGCGGGTGGACTGATCGGTTCAGTTCAATGTCATGCAAGCCTACGTGATCATGCGTTCTATGCATGTCTGCGCTGATTTGCGTCGAAACCGTGGCGGTGCGATGTAGAGGTCATGCCGAAGACGACGAAAGGTCGACGGCGAATTGACCATCGGTGAAGTTAAGTAATCTTCAGTTAATGGCCAGGGCCAGCCTCTCATCTGCCCAGAGAATGCCCAATCATTGCCCGGCCGCTGACTGACGATACCGACCCTGAAGACTGGCGGCCTCCGCGTGGGATGGCGCCAGGCGCGGGGTCGGGGGCTCGACTTCGCTGCATGGCCGTCCCGGTGGCTGGCCCGTATGGGCGGCGCCGATCGAAAGGATGCATTCCATGAAGCGTTTTCTGTTCGTGGCCGCGCTGGCCGTTTCGACCCTGAGCGTGACGGGCGCGGCGATGGCCGCCTTCGTCGGCGAGGATGCCCGGACCCGGGGCACGGCGACGTCGTCGACGACGATGACCTCCGGCAACTCGGACCAGTCCTTCATCAGCCAGCAGAACCGCCAGTACAACAGCGACGCCGGCGAGTGACGGCTGGCTGCCACGGCTGAAACAGGGCGGATCCGCGAGGATCCGCCCTGTTTCATGGCCGGCCGCCTGACGCGCCCGCCGCCGGCGCGGTTGCGGGGCGCGCGGCTGGCATGCGATCTGCTCCCATGACGTCCCGCTATGGCCTGGAGATCCGCGCCGCCGCGCCCATCGATGCCCCGGCCTGGCCGAGCTGCTCGCCGGCGCCGGCCAGGCCGTCGATGCGCGGGATGTGGCGGAGCGGCTGGTGGCGCTGCGCCAGGCCGCCGGCACCGCGCTGATCGCCGCGCAATGGGGGCCGCCCAGCGGCCTCGTGGTCCTGCACTGGTACGCGACGCTGGAGGATGCGCGCCCGACCGCCCAGATCACCACATTGCTGGTGGGCGCCGAGGACCGGCGCCGCGGGATCGGCCGGCTGCTGCTCAAGGCCGCCGCGCAGGCCGCGCGGACGGCCGGGTGCGGGCAGCTGGAACTGCTGGCGGCACCGGATCAGGCCGCCCTGCACGCCTTCTGCCGCGCCACCGGTTTCGCCGCGGCCGGGGAGCGTTTCATCCGCTCCCTGCGCAAGCAGGCATAGCCCCTGATCATCGGCGGGGCGCGCGCCGGCTTGACGCGGAAGGCCGCCTGGCGCCTTGCTTTTGGCGAATGAATGGGGCCGTGACCATGAGCGCAGGAAATTCGGACGGACGGATGCGCCTTGGCGTCTTCGTGCAGGCGGCGGGGCATCACGTCGCCGGCTGGCGCCATCCGGAGGCGATCCCGGGCGGGCCCGACCTCGCGCTGATGCAGCACATCGCCGCGACCGCGGAGCGCGGCAGGTTCGACATGTTCTTCCTGGCCGACAACTTCACCACCGGCTACGCGGAACACCCCTCCTCGATCGGCAAGTTCGAGCCTCTGACCCTGCTCTCGGTGCTCTCGGCGCATACGCGGCATCTGGGCCTCGCCGCCACGGCCTCGACCACCTATGCCGAGCCCTATCACATCGCCCGCGCCTTCTCCTCGCTGGACCATCTGTCGGGCGGGCGCGCGGCCTGGAACGTCGTCACCACCTCCTATCCGAAGAACGGCGCGGTCTTCGGGCGCGAGCATCCGTCGCATGCCGACCGCTACGCGATCGCCGGCGAATTCGTGGAGGTCTGCCGGCAGCTCTGGGATTCCTGGGATGACGGCGCCTTCGTGATGGACAAGGCGCGCGGTACCTTCGTGCGCCCGGGGTCGCTGCACGTGCCGGATTTCCATGGCCAGTACTTCACCGTCACCGGCGGGCTGAACCTGCCGCGCTGCCCGCAGGGCCAGCCGGTGATCATCCAGGCCGGCAGCTCCGGCCCCGGCCAGGCGCTGGCCGCGCGCACGGCGGAAGTGGTCTTCACCGCGCAGAACAGCCTGGAGGATGCGCAGGCCTTCTATCGCGGCCTGAAGGCGCAGCTCGCGCAGCATGGGCGCCGCGAGGACGGGCTGAAGATCATGCCCGGCTTCATGCCGATCATCGGCCGCGACGAGGCGGAGGCGAAGGCGCTGTTCGCCGAGCTGAACCGCAACCTCGACATGAAGCAGGCCAATACCGTGCTCTCCGACCGGCTGGGCACCGACATGTCGCGCTTCGAGCTCGACGCGCCGGTGCCGGAACTGCCGGAAAGCGACCATCTGAAGAGCCGTTCGCAGCTGCTGCTGGCGACGGCGCGGCGGGAAGGGCTGACGCTCCGTGAGCTCTGCTACCGCGTCGCCGCCGCGCGCGGCCACCTGATGGTGATCGGCACGCCCGCGCAGGTGGCGGACACCATGGAGCAATGGTTCCGGGAAGGTGCCGCCGACGGCTTCAACCTGATGCCGCCCTTCTTCCCCGGCCAGTTCGACGCCTTCGTCGACCAGGTGGTGCCGATCCTGCAGGAACGCGGGCTGTTCCGCCGCGACTACGAAGGCCCGATGCTGCGCGACAATCTCGGCCTGGCGCGCCCGCCGAGCCGCCACGCGGCGGCGCTGGAGAGCGCGGCGGAATAGGCGCCGCCGGCCGGGCTCCCCGGATCGTAGCTTTCCGTTTGATGTCGTCCATGTCATATGGCGGCCCCGCTTTCCGATCCGCGGAGTTGCCATGCGCCTGCCCCCGATCCTGTCGCGGCGGTTCGCCCTCGCGATCCTTCCCGCCGCCATCGCCGTGGCGGCCGGTGGCGCCCTGGCCCAAGGCTCCGGCCATGCGCACGCGCATGCGCAGCATGGCGGCCAGGCGCAGAAGATCGGCCGCTACGAGGCGGAGCTGGTGGTGCGTGGCGCCGAAGTGGCCCTCTACGTGCTGGATGAAGCCGATCGACCGGTGGACGCGGCGGGCCTGGCGGCGTCCGCCCAGGTGCTGGCCAGCGGCAATCAGCAGCGGATGGTGGAACTCCGGCCGACGGGCGGGAACCGCCTGGCGGGCCGCGCCGAATTCCAGGTCGATGGCCGGTTCCGGGCCACCGTGACGCTTCGGGAAGCGGGTGGCGCGGAGATCGGCCGGGCCCGCTACACGCTCGACGCCGCGCGATAGGCCCAACGCCGGATGCAGCTTCGCCACCTCCTGCCCGCGCTCCGCGCGACCCGGCTTCGCCGGGCCGTGGCGCTGGCGGTGGCGCTGGTGTTTCTCGTCCTCTCTGCCGGTACGGTCTTCGCGAATACGCCGGTGGACGGGCCCTTTGGCGGCGCCTCCTCCGATATCGGCCTGGTCTTCCAGACCTCCGACCCGGGCGATCAAGAGACCTCCGGGCTCCGGGGTTCCCAGCACGCGCTGCCTTGCCACTGCCACGCCGTCATCGGCGGCGATCCCGAGCCCTATGCGATTCCTCTCGCGGCGAAGCCACTGAACGGCGCGCGGCCAGTGCCGGAACAATCGCTTCGCTCGCTCGCCGCCGCTCCCCCGCACCGGCCTCCCTGCACCTGACGCACCGCTGATCCCGAGCGGCGCGCTCTGCGCGCCGCCCCTGTGGTGACGTCAAGGCAGGAAGCCATGAGATCCTTTTCGTACACGCTCGCCGTGGCCCTGGCGGCTGCGGTGGCCCTCGGCGACCCGGCACTGGCCGGCGACCCGCCCGGGCAACGCGGCGCTGCCGCGCTCCGTATCGCCTCGCCCGAAGAAGCCATCCGGCTGGCGCTCCGCCGTTCGCCCCTGATCGGCTCCGCGGAGGCGGGCGCCGACGCTGCCCGCGGCGAGCTGCGGCAGGCCGGTATCCAGCCGAATCCCGAAATCGGCATCACTGCGGAGAATGCCGCGGGCACCGGCGCCTATCGCGGCGCGCGCAGCCTGGAGACCACCGCGGAACTCACGCAGCGTCTCGAGCTTGGCGGGCAGCGGGCCGGGCGCGTCGGCGTCGCCAGGACCGAAGTCGCGCTGGCGGAGCGGGACGTCCTGGCCGCTCGGCTGGACCTGGTCCGCGACGTCCGCAAGGCCCTGGCCGATGCGATTGCCGCGCGCCGCGCGATCGCGATCGAAGCCGACCGCGTGCGGCTGGCGCAGGAGACGCTGCGGACCGCGCGCGAACGCGTCCAGGCCGGCCGCGACACCGTGCTCGGCGAGCGCCGGGCGGAGGTCGCGCTGTCCATCGCCCAGCTCGCGCGCCAGCGCGCGGAGCGTATCGCCGGGCTGGCGCTGCGCGTCCTCGCGACGCTGCTCGCCGCCGATGCGGTGGAACTCGACCGCGCCGATCGCTGGTTCGACCAGGTGGGGCCGGTACCCGAAGGCGCCGCGGCGCCGTGGCCGGAGGACCCCGCCGCCAATCCCGATTTCGCGCGCTGGCATGACGCCCTGCGCCGGGCGCAGGCGGCGCTGGAGCTGGAGCGGCGGCGTGCCACGCCCGACGTCACCCTGGGGCTCGGCATCCGCCGCTACCGCGAGACCGCGGACACCGCGATGGTCTTCAGCCTGTCCGTGCCGCTGCCGGTCCATGACCGGAACCAGGGCAACATCGCCCGCGCCGGCGCGCAGCTCAGCCAGACCGAATTCGCGGCGGAGAATGCCCGCCGGACCATCGCCACCTCCCTCGGCCAGGCGCGCGGCCAGCTCGCGATCGCCTGGCGGGAGGCGGCGGGGCTGCGGCGGACGGTGCTGCCGGCGGCCGAGCAGGCCTTCGCCTTCGCCAGGGCCGGTTTCCAGGAAGGCCGCTTCTCCTTCCTCGACGTCCTCGACGCGCAGCGGACGCTGTTCGAAGCCCGCTCCCAGCTCAACGAGGCCTTGCGCGAAGTCCATATCCGCCGGGCGGAGGCCGACCGCCTCGCCGGCGCCCCGGCCTTGCCGGCATCGGGCGCGGGAGAGCGGCGATGAGCAGGAAGACACTTCTCCTGGTGACCACCGCCGCCGTGGTCGGCTTCGTCGCCGGCGGCGTCGCCACGCCGGTCTCGGAGGTGACGCGATCGGTCGCGGCTTTCGTGCAGCGCGCGATCGCGGCCGCGCCGCCGGCCCGCGACGGCGCCGGGCATGATCATCGGCCGGGCGACTCCCATGCGGATGACGGGGAGGCGGCCGAAGGCGCGATCGCGATGACGGAGGCGCAGATCGGCGCCGCGGGCATCCGCCTCGCGCCGGTGGCCGCCGGGACGATCGCGCGCCGCATCGCGGTGCCGGGCGTCGTCGCGCCGAATGCCGACCGGCTCGCGCGGGTGGCGGCGCGGGTGACCGGCACCGTCGTCGCGCTGCGGCGGCGCCTGGGCGACACCGTGGCGGCCGGCGATGTGCTGGCCGTCGTCGAAAGCCGCGAGATCGCCGAGGCCAAGGCGGACTACCTGGCCATGCTGCGTACCGAAGCCCTGGCGCAGAACACCGCGGAGCGCGAACGCCGCCTGTTCGAGCGCCGGGTGTCGCCGGAGCAGGACTACCTGAAGGCGCGGACCGAGGCCGAGGAAGCCCGCATCCGGCTCGATCTCTCCCAGGCCAGGCTCGCGGCCCTCGGCCTGTCCGCCGAGGAGATCGAGGCCCTGCCGCGACAGCCGGTCGCGGCGCTCCGCCGGCAGGAGGTCCGGGCGCCGATCGCCGGGCGCGTGACGGAACGGCGGATCGAGCTGGGCGCCGCGGTGGCGCCCGACACGCTCGCCTTCGTCATCGCCGAGCTGTCCATGGTCTGGGTGGAGATGGCGGTCCCCGCCGCCGACCTCGGCGATATCCGGGAGGGGCTTTCGGTCAGCCTGCGCCGCCAGGAGGACGAGCCGGCCGGCGATGGGCGGCTCATCTTCGCCAGCCCCATCCTCGATGCGGAGACCCGCACCGCGCGCGTGGTGGCCGAGATGCCGAACCCCGACGGCCGCTGGCGGCCCGGCAGCTTCGTCACCGCGGCGATCGCCGTCGAGGAGCAGGCGGCGGACATCCTCGTGCCGCAGGATGCCTTGCAGACCCTCGGTGCCGAGACCGTCGTCTTCGTCCGCACGCCGCAGGGATTCGAACAGCGGGAGGTGGTGGCCGGACGGCGGGACGGCAGCCATGTCGAGATCGTCTTCGGCCTCGATGCCGGCGAGACCATCGCCGTCTCGAACACCTTCGTGCTGAAGGCGGAGATCGGCAAGGCCGAGGCCGCCCATGGCCATGCGCATTAGGACGGGCCCATGATCGAACGCATCATCGCGGCTTCCGTCCGGCGCCGCTGGCTGGTCATCGCCATCACCGTCCTGGTCGCCGCCTTCGGCGCCTGGGGCCTGCAGCGGCTGCCGGTCGACGCGGTGCCCGACATCACCAATGTCCAGGTGCAGGTCAACACGGTCGCGCCCGCGTTGTCGCCGGAGCAGATCGAGAAGCAGGTCACCTTCCCGGTCGAGACCGCGCTGGCCGGCATTCCGGGGCTGCAATCCACCCGGTCGATGTCGCGCAACGGCTTTTCCCAGGTCACCGCGGTCTTCCGCGACGGCACCGATATCTACTTCGCCCGGCAGCAGGTGGCCGAACGGCTGCGCGAGGCGGAGGAGAGCCTGCCGCCCGGGGCGGAGCCGCGCATGGGCCCGGTCAGCACCGGGCTCGGCGAGGTCTTCATGTGGACGGTGGAATTCGCGCCCGCCGGCGACCCGGCGCGCCCCGCGCCGCGCGACGGCCAGCCGGGCTGGCAGGCGGATGGCGGCTACCTGACGCCGGAAGGCCAGCGCCTGGCCGATGACGCGCAGCGGCTGGCCTATCTGCGCACGGTGCAGGACTGGGTGGTGCGGCCGCAGATCCGCAATGTGCCGGGCGTCGCCGGTGTCGACGGCATCGGCGGGTATGTGAAGCAGTACCAGGTCCGTCCCGATCCCGCCCGGCTGATCGGCTTCGGCTTCACCTTCCGCGACCTGACCGAGGCGCTGGAGCGCAACAACGCCAGCATCGGCGCGGGCTATCTCGACCGCAACGGCGAAGGCCTGGTCGTGCGCGCCGAGGCCCGCATCACCGCGCCCGGGCAGATCCGCGACGTGGTCATCGCGACGCGGGACGGTGTGCCGATCCGAATCCGCGACGTCGCGACCGTGGTCGAAGGGCAGGAGATGCGCACCGGCAGCGCCAGCCGCGATGGCGAGGAGGTGGTGGTCGGCACCGCGCTGATGCTGATCGGCGGCAACAGCCGCACGGTCGCGGCCGCGGTCGATGCGAAGATGCGCGATGTCCGGCGCATGCTGCCGCCCGGGGTGACGGTGCGCACCGTGCTGGACCGCACCGTGCTGGTCGATGCGACCATCGGGACGGTCGGCAGGAACCTGGCCGAGGGCGCGCTGCTGGTCATCGCCGTGCTGTTCCTGATGCTCGGCAATATCCGCGCCGCGCTGATCACCGCCGCGGTCATCCCGATCACCATGCTGCTCACCACCACCGGCATGCTGGAAGCGGGGCTGAGCGCCAACCTGATGAGCCTCGGCGCGCTCGATTTCGGCCTGATCGTCGACGGCGCCGTCATCATCGCCGAGAACAGCCTCCGGCACATCGCGGAGAGGCAGCAGCAGCTCGGGCGCATGCTGACGCGGCGGGAACGGCTCCGTACCGTCACGGAATCGGCGGTCGAGATGGTGCGGCCATCCGTCTTCGGCCAGGCGATCATCATCCTGGTCTATGTGCCGATGCTCTCCTTCACCGGCATCGAGGAGAAGATGTTCGCGCCGATGGCACTGACGGTGATGATCGCGCTGGCGGGTGCCTTCGTGATGTCGCTGACCTTCGTCCCCGCCGCCATCGCCATCGCGGTGACCGGCCGCGTCAAGGAGGAGGAGAACTGGCTGGTCCGCGGCATCAGGCGCGGCTACGCGCCGGCGCTGCGGCACTCGGCGCGGCGGCCGCTGCCCTTCATCCTCGGTGGCGCGCTGCTCTTCGGCCTGTCCCTGCTGCTCTTCACCCGCCTCGGCCAGGAGTTCATCCCGACGCTGGACGAACGCAACCTGGCGGTGCAGGCGCTGCGCATCCCGAGCGCCTCGCTCGGCCAGTCCCAGGCGATGCAGTCGCAGCTCGAGCGGGTGATCTCGCGCTTCCCGGAAGTGGCCTATGTCTTCTCCAAGACCGGCACGGCGGAGGTCGCGACCGATCCGATGCCGCCCAACATCTCCGACACCTTCATCATGCTGCGCCCGCGCGCGGCCTGGCCCGACCCCTCGATGACGAAGGAGGAGCTGGTGCGGCGCATCAGCGACGCCGTCGCCCGCGTTCCCGGCCATGCCTATGAATTCACCCAGCCGATCCAGATGCGCTTCAACGAGCTGGTCGCCGGCGTGCGCGGCGACCTGGCGATCAAGGTGTTCGGCGACGAGTTCGGGCCGATGCTGGCGGTGGCCAACCGCATCGCGGCCATCCTGCGCGGCATCGAGGGCGCGGCCGATATCCGGGTCGAGCAGGCGAGCGGGCTTCCCTTCCTCGACGTCCGCATTGACCGCGAGGCGGCGGCGCGGCGGGGCCTGGCCATCGCCGATGTGCAGGAGGTGGTGGCGATCGCCATCGGCGGCCGTGCCGCCGGGCTGGTCTTCGAAGGCGATCGCCGCTTCCAGCTGGTGGTGCGGTTGCCCGATGCCGTGCGCGCCGACCTGGAGGCGTTGCGGAACCTGCCCGTGCCGCTGCGCAATGGTGCCGGCACCGGCGGCCTGCGGTCGGTGCCGTTGCGCGACGTCGCCAGCTTCGCCTCCACCGAGGGGCCGAACCAGGTGAGCCGGGAGAATGGCAAGCGCCGCGTGGTGGTGCAGGCGAATGCCCGCGGTCGCGACATCGGCTCCCTGGTCGCGGAGGCGCAGGCCCGCGTCGCCGCCGAGGTCCAGCTTCCGGCCGGCACCTGGATTGAATGGGGTGGCCAGTTCGAGAACTTCGCGGCGGCGCGGCAGCGGCTGGCGATCGTGGTGCCCGTGGTCTTCGCCCTGATCCTGGCGCTGCTCTACGGGGCGCTCGGTTCGTTGCGGGACGCGGTGCTGGTCTATAGCGGCGTGCCGCTGGCGCTGTCGGGGGGCATCCTGGCGCTCTGGTTGCGGGATATGCCGTTTTCCGTCACCGCGGCGGTTGGCTTCATCGCGCTGTCCGGTGTCGCGGTGCTGAACGGGCTGGTGATGGTGACCCGGATCCGCCAGCTGATGGCGGCGGGGATGGCGCAGGACTTGGCCATCCTGGAAGGCGCCATGACCCGGCTGCGGCCGGTGGTGATGACCGCGCTCGTCGCCTCGCTCGGCTTCGTGCCGATGGCGATCGCGACCGGAACCGGCGCGGAGGTGCAGAAGCCGCTCGCGACCGTGGTCATCGGCGGGCTGATCAGCGCGACCGTGCTGACGCTGCTGGTCCTGCCGGCGCTTTATGCCCGGTTCGGCAGCCGCAAGGTCCTGCCGCCGGGTGATGGCGACGAACCGGAGGAGGAGCCGGCCACGTCGCCGCATGCAGCGGGCTTGAACGAGGCGGGCCGCAACCCGGAACTGATGGGGTGACGCGGATGCGCGCGCGCCGGACCAGCACGTCGCGCGGCCTCGCCGTGCTGGCGCTGCTGTCGGCCGGCTGCGCTGCGGCGACAGGCCCCCGATGCCTGCGGGATCCGCGCGCGGCCGCGGGACGGCGACGCATGGGCTTCAATCATCGGCCGTTCAATCGTTCGGGATATGCCGCTGGAGCGCTTCGGGTAGTGGCCTATGGAGCTGGTAGTTCACGATGGCGCCGGTCTTCTTCGACATCGTGATGATGGAGGACACCGGAAAGTACGGCATGGCATGCGTTCCCATCCTGGTGCCGCATACCCTCCACTGCTCACCCAGATCCTCGGCGACGAGCGGCCGTTCTTCCTCGAGCTGCTCGGGCCCATAAGCCAGGCGCAGGATCACCTCCGCCAGCTCGACCGCCCTCTCAGGCGTCCCGAGGAGCTGGAAGCTCGTGCCCATCCACACGTCCCACTGGCTGACTCGAGAGGGGGCTGGGAATAGTGCCATGGCGATCCTCTTCGCGATCCGATGGTGCGGCGGCCCTTTATCGGAGCGACCGTACCGCCTCAATATGCGCCAGTATTTGCGCCAGTGATCGCTCGCGTTCCACCTCCGACGCGAGGATTAGGGCGAATTCCAGCGCCCAGGTGGGCGGTTCGACGTAGGCGAGGATGAAGTCCATGGCTGGAAGAGGGGCGCTCGGTGTAAGGCCAACGGTCGGAAGGCCAGGATGGTCACTCCTGAGGTGATCACCGACCAATGCCAGGGCGTACACGAGGCTCTAGTTTGGCCTGATCTCGGCATGCAGGCCAGTCTTGACCTCGAAGAACGCCTGCGCGGTTGCCGCCGCTGGAATGGTTCGGCTTCGAGCAACAATGTCTGCATCAGCCCGTAGAGCCGCCATTGTCGCTCGCATCTCGACTTCCACGATTGCTGCCCCGCCCGGCGCTGTGCGGAGCAATGCAGCGATGTCATCGCGGACGAGGTTGTGGAAGGCGATCTCGTCCTCGCCAGCAAGCTGAAAGCTCCGCGGGGGCCTGCGCGAAAGGCTTCCGATCACCTCCGGGAAGGGCCATAGACCTGCAGATCGATAGGCGACCTTCATGCCAGCGATTCTCGCCGCTTGCCCGAAACGGTTCGAGCCCGGCAGGACGTTGACTGAGGTTCCAGGCGGAAAACGGCGCCGAAACATTCTGCTAAGGTCGATCAATCCTCTGCCAGGAATCATTCGCGGCGCCCCGCTCGTGGGTTGAGTGGTCTTGCGCCATCAGCACACGCTGCGACATCAAGCCCGATAGGTCAATACAATATGGAAATCGTCCGCGGGCGCTATTTTCAGAAATAAATATAACTTCATTGTGATATAAAAATATTATAGATTGCTAAAGTTCTTCAGAAATTCACATTTCTGCCAGTATCATATTACGTTTGAGATGTGGATACCAAGCCGTATTTGTGTCGGTACAAGTGCAAACAGGCATGAACGTAGCCGCGCCCATCCGGCTCTGAAGAGAGCGAAGCGCAGTAATAAGTATCAGCTGAACTTATAACCTTGGCTACCCGCCCGCCTGCCGTGCCGCCGTCGCCAGCTTGTCGGCGCGTTCGTTCATGGTGTCGCCGGCATGGCCGCGCACCCAGCGCCAGTCGACCTGGTGCGGCTTCGCCGCTGCCAGCAGGCGCTGCCACAGCTCCATGTTCGCGACCGGGTCCTTGGCCGCGTTGCGCCAGTTGTTGCGCACCCAGCCGTTGATCCAGCGGCTGATGCCGTTGCGCACATATTCGCTGTCGGTGTGCAGCGCCACGCGGCAGGGGCGCTTCAGTGCCTCCAGCGCGCTGATCGCCGCCATCAGCTCCATGCGGTTGTTGGTGGTGGCGGGGTCGTAGCCGGACAGCTCCCGCTCCGCATCGCCGAAGCGCAGGATCGCCGCCCAGCCGCCCGGGCCGGGATTGGGCTTGCAGCCGCCATCGGTCCAGATCTCGACCTGCTTCGCCGCCTCCGTGGCGGGATCGACGTCAGACGCCATAGGCCTCGGGCCCGGTCGCGGCCAGGTGGAAGCGCAGCCGCCGCACGTATTCCATCGGGTCCTTGCGCGTCACCAGCGCGCCGGCCGGCGTATTCGCCCAGTCGAACAGGCGGGTCAGCGCGAAGCGGATCGCCGCCCCCCGGCACAGCACCGGCAGCGCCGCGATCTCCGCCTGCGCCAGCGGCCGCCGCGCGCGATAGGCGCCGAGCAGCGCCCGCGCCTTGGTGACGTTGAAGGACAGGTCCTGCTCGAAGCACCAGGCGTTCAGGCAGACCGCGATGTCATAGGCCAGCAGGTCGGTGCAGGCGAAATAGAAGTCGATCAGGCCGGAGATCCGCGGCGCGCTGCCCTGGCCGTCCAGGAAGAAGACATTGTCCGGGAACAGGTCGGCATGGATCTGCCCCTCCGGCAGCCCTTCCGGCCAGTCGCGCAGCACGCCGGCGAGGGCGGTGTCGAGCTCCGCCACCAGCCCCGGCACCGGCTCCGCGCCGCCGCGGCAGCGGTCGAGCAGCGGCGCCCAGCCGGCGGGGCCGAGCGCATTCGGCCGCCGCATCGAAAAATCCGCCGCCGCGTCATGCAGCGCGGCCAGCGCATCGCCGAGCGGCCCGCAATGTTCCGGCCGTACGCGCCGCGGCCAGACGCCAGGCAGGAAGGTGCAGATCGCGGCCGGCCGCCCCGCCAGCTGGCGCAGGGCGGCGCCGTCGCGGCCCTTCACCGGCACCGGGCAGGACAGGCCACGCGCCGCCATATGGTCCATCAGCCCGAGGAAATAGGGCAGTTCGCGCGGATCGACGCGCTTCTCGTACAGGGTCAGGACGAAATCGCCCGTCTCCGTCTTCAGCGCGTAGTTCGAATTCTCCACCCCTTCCGCGATGCCGCGGAAGGCGACCAGGGGGCCGATGGCATAGTCCGACAGGAAGGCGCGCAGCGCCTCATCCGTCACTTCCGTGTAGACCGCCATTATTCCGCGGCCTGCACGCGCGGCAACCGGAAGACGATATCTTCGACCGCGACGACGACTTCCTCGGTGACGACGTCGTAGCGCTCGGCCAGGCGCGCCAGCACCTCGTTCACCAGCACTTCCGGCGCGCTGGCGCCGGCGGTGATGCCGACCACCGACACGCCTTCGAGCAGCGTGAGATCCAGTTCGGCGCCCCGCTGCACCATCACCGCCTGGCGGGCGCCGGCCCGGGCCGCGACCTCGCGCAGGCGCACGCTGTTGGAGGAATTGGGCGCGCCCACCACCACCACCAGCTCGGCCCGCTCCGCGATCGCCTTCACCGCCGCCTGGCGGTTGGTGGTGGCGTAGCAGATGCTTTCCTTCAGCGGCTCCTGGATCGCGGGGAAGCGGGCGCGCAGCGCGGCCACCACCGCCGCGGTGTCGTCGACCGACAGCGTGGTCTGGGTGGTATAGGCCAGCGGCACCCCTTCCGGCACCGTGATGGTCGCCGCATCCTCCGCCGATTCGACCAGGGTCATCGCCTCGGGCGGCAACTGCCCCATGGTGCCGACCACCTCTGGATGGCCGCGATGGCCGATCAGCAGCAGGTGGTGCCCGGCCTTGTGATGGATCTCCGCCTGGCGGTGCACCTTGCTGACCAGCGGGCAGGTGGCGTCCAGGAAGAACATCTGCCGGGACTGCGCCTCCGCCGGCACCGATTTCGGCACGCCATGGGCGGAGAAGACGACCGGCTGGCCGTCATCGGGGATGTCGGCCAGCTCCTCCACGAACACGGCACCCTGGCGTTCGAGGCTTTCGACCACGAAGCGGTTGTGCACGATCTCGTGCCGGACATAGACGGGGGCGCCGTGGTGCTTCAGCGCCTCCTCCACGATCTTGATCGCGCGGTCGACTCCTGCGCAGAAGCCGCGTGGGCCAGCGAGAAGCGCGGTGAGCCTGGGTTTCGGAACGGTCATGGTTTCGGGCATATGGGTCCTGGCGGCACAGCTTGCCGGGGGGCCGCGCTGGCCGGCACAGTAGAGATGGCGCCCGCATGGGCAAAGGGGGAGATGCTGATGCGGTTCGTCACGGGTTGGGTGCTGGCGCTGGCGGGTACCGCGCTGCTGGGGGCCTGCAGCTCCTCCTCGGAGACGCCGCGCCAGGCGCCTTGCCCGCGGATCACCCTGTTGCGGGAAGGCGCCGACCTGACCGTGTTCCGGGAAGGCGCCGGCCAGGACCTCTCGGTCATGGAATATGATGCGCGCCTGACCGGCTTCGACGCCCGCTGCGACTATACCAACCGCCGCCGCGACATCGCGGTCGAGATCGTGCCCCGCTTCGAGGTGGAGCGCGGGCCGGTCGGCCGCGGCAGCTCCGCCGACCTACACTGGTTCGTCGCGGTCAGCGACGCGCAGGATACCCGCGTCATCGACCGGGCCGAATACGACACCCGCGCCATCTTCCAGACCAATGTCTCCCGCGGCGCCCTGGCCGGGGAACGGGTGCGGCTGACCGTGCCGAACAGCGACGGCCGCAACGCCGCAGAATTCAACGTGCGGATCTCCTTCCGGCTGACGCCGGAACAACTGGCCTACAACCGCCGCCGCGGGCCGCGTTGATCTGTCCTCAGGCGCCGGCGGCCGCATGCGCGGCCTTGGCTTGCGCGCGGTCAGGGCGCATCGGCGGCGACTGATGGTCGCGCGCGTGGCCGCGTTCGCGGCCGCGGTCTGCATCGGCTGGCGCCTCGCAGCCCGGCCTTTCCGGTGGCGGCCTGCGGCCGCGGGTTCGGTAGGATGCCGAGATCGGTTGCGCGGGCGGATGGTCTAGGGCAATTAGCGATTCCCGCTGATCCTGCGCGGGAGAGAGCGGTGCAGCCCCTTCCGGGGGGAAGGGCGCCGCCGCCGAAGGCGCAACCGGCCCCCGGAAACGCTCAGGCACAATGGGCCGCGCGGGGAAGGGGCCTCTGGAAAGCCCGGCGCAGGATCGCGCCGGCACCGAAGGAGTAAGGCTCTGCCCGCCCCGGGTTTCCGGCACGGCAGACGCCGAATCTCTCAGGTCACAGGACAGAGGGGGGCCACGGACTGAAACCCCCACCGCCGCCAAGCGCGGCCGGAGGAACCGTGGCCGAACAAGAGACTGCCGCCCTGCGCGAGACGCCACTCGCCGACCTGCACCGCGAGCTGGGCGGGCGCATGGTGCCCTTCGCCGGCTACGCCATGCCGGTGCAATACCCGGCCGGCATCATGGCCGAGCACCTGCATTGCCGCGCCCGCGCCGCGCTGTTCGACGTGTCCCATATGGGCCAGGCGGAGCTGATGGGCAGCGGCGGCGCCGCGGCGCTCGAAGCGCTGACGCCGGCCGATGTGCTGGGCCTGAAGCCGCACCGCCAGCGCTACGCGCTGCTGACCGGCGATGATGGCGGCATCCTCGACGATTTCATGGTCACCAACCTGCCGACGCCCGAAGGCGCCGACCGGCTGTTCCTGATCGTCAACGCGTCCAACAAGGATGCGGATTTCGACCGTATCGCGGCGCATCTGCCGCCCGGCCTGCGCTTGCAGCGGCGCGAGGATCGCGCCCTGCTCGCGCTGCAGGGGCCCGAAGCGGTCGCCGCCATCGCCGAGCACGCCCCCGGCGTCGCCGCGCTCACCTTCATGGGCGTCGCCGAGACCACGCTGTTCGGCGTCCACGCCATCATCAGCCGCTCCGGCTACACCGGGGAGGATGGGGTCGAGATCTCGGTCCCCGGCGAGAGTGCGGAGGCCGTGGCGCGCGCCCTGCTGAAGCTCGACGGCGTGCTGCCGGCCGGCCTCGGCGCGCGGGATTCGCTCCGCCTCGAAGCCGGGCTCTGCCTGCACGGCAACGACATCGACGCCACCACCAACCCGGTCGAGGCCGGGCTGGTCTGGAGCATCGGCAAGCGCCGCCGCACCGAATGGAATTTCGCCGGTGCCGCGGTGGTGCGCGACGCGCTCGCCAATGGCCCGAAGCGCCTGCGCGTCGGGTTGCGTCCGGAAGGCCGCCAGCCGGCCCGCGCGCACAGCATCATCCAGGCGGCGGATGGCGTGCCGTTGGGCGAGGTCACCTCCGGCGGCTTCGGCCCTTCCGTCAACGCCCCGGTCGCCATGGGCTATGTCGCCCGCGAGCACGCGGCCGACGGTAGCGCCCTCGAAATCCTGGTGCGTGGCAAGGCGCTGCCCTGCCGCGTCGCCGCCATGCCCTTCCATCCCCACCGCTACGCGCGCTGAACCAGAGGACCCGACCGATGGCCGAGACCAAGTACAGCAAGGATCATGAGTGGGTGCGCCTCGAGGGCGACACCGCGACCGTCGGCATCACCGACCACGCGCAGAACGCGCTGGGCGACGTGGTGTTCGTGGAACTGCCGGAGGTCGGCCGCGTGGTCGCCAATGGCGAGGCCTGCGCGGTGGTCGAGAGCGTGAAGGCTGCCTCCGACGTCTATGCCCCGCTCGCCGGCAAGATCGTCGAGGTGAATAGCGGCCTGAGCGAGAATCCCGGCCTGATCAACGGCGAGCCCACCGCCGGCGGCTGGTTCTTCCGCATCGAGGTCGCGGACATGGCCGAGTTCAACGCCCTGCTCGACGAGGCTGCCTATCAGCAGCTGGTGGAGAGCGAAGGGTGAGCGCGCCCGATGATCGGAAGGCCGAACGGCCTGGAGATCTGAATCGGTCGCGCCAGACCGAAAACGCACTCGATCTTCTCGCTGAACTGGAAGACCGCGCGGAATTCGCGCGCCGGCATATCGGCCCGAGCGAGGCCGAGATCGCCGCCATGCTGAAGGTGGTCGGCGCCGAGAGCCTGGAGGCGTTGGCCGCGCGCACCGTGCCGGCCGCCATCGCCGGCAAGGCGCTGGACGCGCTGCCGCCGCCGGCGACCGAGGCTGAGGCGATCGCGGAGCTGCGCGGCCTCGCCGGGCAGAATCGCAGTGACATCAAGTCGCTGCTTGGCACCGGCTATCACGGCACTCACACGCCGCCGGTGATCCTGCGCAACGTGCTAGAGAATCCCGGCTGGTACACCGCCTATACGCCCTACCAGGCGGAGATCGCGCAGGGGCGGCTGGAAGCGCTGGTCAATTTCCAGACCATGGTCACCGACCTCACCGGCCTGCCGGTGGCGAATGCCTCGCTGCTCGATGAAGGCACCGCGGTCGCGGAAGCGATGGCGATCGCGCATGCCGCGACCCGCGCCAGGTCGGACACCATCATCGTGGCGCTCGACCTGCACCCGCAATCCCGCGCCGTGCTCGCCTCCCGCGCCGCGCCGCTCGGCCTCGCCGTCCGCTTCGTCGCCGTGGCGGACATCGCCGCCGCCGTCGCCGCCGAGAAGCCCTTCGCGCTGGTGCTGCAATATCCCGGCACCACCGGCGAGGTGCGCGACATCGCGCCCGAAATCGCGGCGGTGCAGGCGGTGGGCGGCCTCGCCATCGTCGCCGCCGATCCGCTGGCGCTCTGCCTGCTGACCCCGCCCGGCGAGATGGGCGCCGATGTCGTCATCGGTTCCACCCAGCGCTTCGGCGTGCCGATGGGCTATGGCGGCCCGCACGCCGCCTATATGGCGGTGAAGGACGGGCTGAAGCGGCTGATGCCGGGCCGCCTTGTCGGCGTCTCCATCGATGCCGCCGGCGCGCCCGCCATGCGGCTCGCGCTGCAGACGCGCGAACAGCATATCCGGCGCGAGAAGGCGACGTCGAACATCTGCACCGCCCAGGTGCTGCTGGCGGTGATGGCCGGCATGTACGCCGTCTGGCACGGGCCGGAAGGCCTGAAGCGCATCGTCCGCCGCGTGCAGCTGCAGGCGCGGCTGCTGGCCGGCGCCGCGGCGCGCGCCGGCCTCACCCTGCGCCATGATGGCTTCTTCGACACCATCGCGATCGAAGCCGGCGACCGCGCGCCGGCGCTGGTCGCGGCCGCGCTCGCGCGCGGCTTCAACCTGGCGCCGCTCGACGGCGGCGCGGTCGGCATCAGCCTGGACGAGACGGTGACCCGCGCCGATCTCGACGCCCTGGCGGACGCCTTCGCCGCGGTCGCGGGCAAGCCCGCCACGCTGGGCGATGCGGCCGGCGGCATTCCGGCCGCGCTGGCGCGCACGGCGCCGTTCCTGACCGCGGATGTCTTCAACACGCATCACGCGGAGCACGCCATGCTCCGCTACCTGAAGCGGCTGGAAGACAAGGACGTGGCGCTGAACCGCAGCATGATCCCGCTCGGTTCCTGCACCATGAAGCTGAACGCGACGGCGGAGATGATCCCGGTCACCTTCCCGGGCTTCGCCAACATGCATCCCTTCGCGCCGGTCGACCAGGCGCAGGGCTATCTGACCCTGGTGCGGCGGCTGGCCGACTGGCTCTGCGACATCACCGGCTTCGCCGCGGTGTCGCTGCAGCCGAATGCCGGCAGCCAGGGCGAATATGCCGGGCTGCTCGCGATCCGCGCCTGGCACCTGTCGCGCGGCGACACGCATCGCGACATCTGCCTGATCCCGTCCTCCGCGCATGGCACCAACCCGGCTTCGGCGGTGATGGCGGGCATGAAGGTCGTCGTCGTCGGCTGCGACCGCGACGGCAATGTCGACCTCGACGACCTGCGCGCCAAGGTGGACCAGCACGCGGCGAAGCTCGCGGCGCTGATGGTCACCTATCCTTCCACCCATGGCGTCTATGAGGAAGCGATCCAGGAGATCTGCGCCCTGATCCACGCCAAGGGCGGCAAGGTCTACATGGACGGCGCCAACATGAACGCGCAGGTCGGCCTCACCAGCCCGGCCTCGATCGGCGCCGATGTCTGCCACCTGAACCTGCACAAGACCTTCTGCATCCCGCATGGCGGCGGCGGCCCGGGTGTCGGGCCGATCGGCGTCACCGAGGCGCTGGCACCCTTCCTGCCGTCGCATCCGCTGGTCGCGGAAGCGGGGCCGGCCGGCAGCGACACCGTCATCAGCGCGGCACCCTTCGGCAGCGCCGCGATCCTGCCGATCAGCTACGCCTATATCCGCATGATGGGCGCGGATGGCCTCAGGCGCGCGACCCAGGTCGCGATCCTGAACGCGAACTACATCGCCAGGCGCCTCGATGGCCATTTCCCGGTGCTCTACAAGGGCGCGCGCGGCATGGTCGCGCATGAGTGCATCCTGGATTGCCGCGGCTTCCAGCAGGGCGGCGGCGTGCTGGTCGAGGATATCGCCAAGCGCCTGCAGGATTACGGGTTCCACGCGCCGACCATGTCCTGGCCGGTCGCCGGCACGCTGATGGTGGAGCCGACCGAGAGCGAGCCGAAGCCCGAGCTCGATCGCTTCATCGACGCCATGGTCGCGATCCGCGCCGAGATCCGCGCGGTCGAGCGGGGCGAGGCGGATCGTGCCGACAACCCGCTGAAGCACGCGCCGCACACCGCGGCCGAGGTGATGGCGGATGCCTGGCCGCACGCCTATACGCGCGAACAGGCGGCCTTCCCGCTGCCGCATGTGCGCGCCAACAAGTACTGGCCGCCGGTCAAGCGCGTCGACAACGTGCATGGCGACCGCAACCTGGTCTGCACCTGCGCGCCGCTCGAGGAATACGCGCAGGCCAATCACCTCCAGGCGGCGGAATGAGTGCGCCCGATGACTGGAGGGCCGAAGGGCCCGTAAGTCTGAATCGGCCGCGCCAGCCTGATGGCGTGGCCAGGCCTTGGACGAAGATCGGGGAGCGGTCGCTGGTGCGCGACCGCTGGATCGACCTGCGTGGCGAGGCCTGGGAAACCGGCCGCGGCACGGTGCTCGACCCCTGGTACATGCTGCACTGGCGCCCCTGGGTGCATGTCGTCGCCATCACGCCCGATGACCGGGTGGTGATGGTGCGCCAGTTCCGCCCCGGCGCCGGCGAAGCCCTGCTCGAGCTTCCCGGCGGCATCGTCGACGAGGACGGGGAGGGCGCGATCCTGCGCGCCGGGGAGCGTGAGCTGCAGGAGGAGACCGGCTACACCGCCGAGGACTTCACCCTCTATGCCGCGCCCTATAACGACCCGGCGCATGCGACCAACCGCGTGCATTTCCTGTTCGCCCGCAACGCCCATCCCACCGGCGCGCAGCGGCTGGACGATGCCGAGGATATCCAGGTCGAAACGCCCTCCATCGCCGAGCTGCTGCAAGGCCTGCCGCGCGGCATGGTCGACCATGCCAGCCATATCGGTACCCTCTATCTCGGCCTGCTCGCCGCCGGCCGCATCACGGTGACCCAACGATGAGCGCCATGACCATCGTCCCGGTGGAGCCGCATCACCGCGCGGACTGGGAACGCCTCTACGAAGGCTATGCCGCCTTCTACAAGGTCGCCCAGACCGCCGAGATGCGCGCCACCGTCTGGGGCTGGATCCAGGATCCGGCCCATGAGGTGAAGGCGCTGGTGGCGCTGGACGGGACCGGCCGCCCGATCGGCCTGGCGCATTACCGCCCCTTCGCGCGCCCGCTGCGCGCGGTCTATGGCGGCTTCCTGGACGATCTTTTCGTCGATCCCGCGGCGCGGGGCGGCCGCGTGGCGGATGCGCTGATCGCGCGGCTGGCGGAGATCGGGCGGGAGAAAGGCTGGAACGTCATCCGCTGGATCACGGCGGACGACAATTACCGCGGGCGTGGCGTGTATGACCGGGTGGCGACGCGGACGATGTGGATCACCTACGACACGGTGCTGTAGGGACCCGGGGAAAGGAATTTCCCCGGACCCCTTTCTTTATTTTTTGCGACTTGGACTGGGCAGCACGACCGCCGTATCCGGCCCAACCGTGCAATGGATGAAAATAGAAGAAGAGGGGTCCGGGGAGAATTCATTCTCCCCGGTCTTCCCTGTCAGTTCCCGAACCGCACATGCCGCAGCTGGAAATAGTTGTCCGGCGTCTGCACCACGTGCCAGCCGTTGCGCACCGCCCAGACGATCTGCTGCTGGTGCAGCGGGATGTAGCCGACATCGTCGCGGACGATGGCGGAGGCTTCGCTGATCATGCGCTGGCGGGCGGCCTGGTCCGTCTCCACGCCGATGCGGTCGATCAGGGCGTCGAGGCGGGGGCTGGAATAGCCGCCATTGTTGAAGACGCCGCGGGTGCCGTCGCGGGTGCCGGCCAGGTTGAACAGCGAATCGAGCGCGTCGCCGGTCGAGGGCGTCCAGCCGAGCAGGTAGAAGCTGGTGTTGAAGCCGGGCGCGTTCACTTCGGCGAAGAAGCGGGCGCGGGTCTGCGCGTTCAGCGTCACGCGGATGTTGATGCGCGCCAGCATGGCGACGACGGCGGTGCAGACGCCTTCGTCGTTCACGTAGCGGTCGTTCGGGCAGTCGAGGGTGACGCCGAAGCCGTTCGGGTAGCCCGCTTCGGTGAGCAGGGTGCGGCCGCGGGCCAGGTCGATGGCGGGGATCTGGTCGTCTTCCTCACGGAAGCCGTTCACGCCGGGGCCATAGAGCAGGTTGGTCGGGCGCGACTGGTTGCGCATGACGCTGCGCTGGATGGCGCGGGCGTCGATCGCCAGCCGCATGGCCTGGCGCACGCGCACGTCCTGGAAGGGGTTGCGGTCGCGCACGTCGGATTTCAGCAGCACCGGGCGGGACTGGTCCATGCCGAGATAGATGGTGCGCAGCTCGGGGCCCTGGATGATGGAGACGCCGTTGGTGCGGCGGATGCGGTCGGCATCCTGCGGCGGCACGGTGTAGACGAAGTCGATCTCGCCGGAGAGCAGGGCGGCGACGCGGGTCGCGTCGTTGGAGATGATGTTGAGCTCGGCGCGGGCCAGGTTATGGACCGGGCGATCCCACCAGTTCGGGTTCGGCACCAGCACGGTGCGGCGATCGGGCTCGCGGCTCTGCAGCACGAAGGGGCCGGTGCCCATCGCGTTGCGGGTCGCGAAATTCTCCTCGCGGGTGGTCAGGTCGGCGGGCCGGGTCGCGTTGTGCCGTTCCGCCCAGGCACGGGAGAACATGCCCCAGTTGGCGATCTGCTGCAGCAGGATCGGGTTGGGGGCGTTGGTCTCGAAATCGACGGTGTTGTCGTCGACGCGGCGGGCTTCCTTCACCGAAGCGACGACGCCCTGGATGTTGGAGCCGGTGGCGCGGGCGCGCTGGAGGCTGAACACCACGTCGTCCGCGGTGAAGGGGGTGCCGTCCGAGAAGCGGACGTTCTGGCGCAGGTGAAAGCGCCAGACGGTGGGGGAGACCATCTCCCAACGCTCGGCCAGCGCCGGCTCGACTTCCATCTGGGCGTTCCGGCGCACCAGCGGTTCATAGATGTTCGCGTTGAAGGACAGCAGGAAGGTTTCCTGCCGCGTATAGGGGTCCATGGAATTGACGTCGCCGTCATTGGCCCAGCGGAAGACATTGCCCTGGGCATGGGCGGCGAGGGTGGAGCCGGCGAGGAGTGCCACGGCTAGCGTCAGACGTCGCATGGGGGTCCCTGTCGCGTTCTGGTTATCCCGGAACGCTAACCGAGGGCATCGGGGACGGGAAGCGTCCTGAAACGAAAACGGGGGCCGCGAGGGCCCCCGTCATCAGTCCGTTCTGTATACCAGCTGGCTTCCGATCGAGCGTCCGATTCAGACCTGCGGGCCATTCGGCCCTTCGGTCATCGGACGCTCAGGCCGCGCGCAGCGCCCGGGGCAGGTCGGCGGTGGCGGCGTCGATCAGCGCGGCGTCGGCGGTGGCGTCGAGCTGCTCCGCGATCACCTGGCGCGCGGCGGTCACCGCGACCTCGGCCGCCGCATGGCGGACCGCGGCGAGGGCGCCGGCTTCGGCGGCGGCGATGCGGTCCATCGCCATGCGCTCGCGGCGCTTGGCGGCGGCTTCCGCCTCGTCGGCGGTCGCCTGGGCCAGACGCTCGGCCTCCGCGCGGGCGCGGGCGATCAGCGCCTCGGCTTCGCGCAACGCGGCCGCACGCTCGGCTTCCGCCTGCTTCAGCATCGCTTCCGCCTCGGCCCGGAGGCGAGCGGCCTCATCGAGCTCAGCGCGGATGCGGGCCGCGCGGCCATCCAGCGCTTCGGTGATCTTCCCCCAGGCCATGCGGCCGACCAGGAGGACGAAGATCACGAAGCTGACGGCGACCCAGAATTTCGGGTCCAGCCAGAAATGCTCGTAGTGGTGTGCCATGGCTCAGCCCCCCGAGCGCGCGGTCAGCGCCGTGTCGACGGCCCGGCTCACCGCCGCCTGGTCGGCGCGGCCCGTGAGCTTGGCCACCAGGCTTTCGGCGGTCTCGCTCGCCACCTGGCGCAGCGCGCCCATGGCGGCGTCGCGCGCCGTGGTGATGCGCGCCTCGGCGGCGGCGATCTGCGCGTTCAGCCGGGCGTTCAGCGCTTCGGCGCGCGTCTGCGCTTCCGCATTGGCCTGGGCCGTGGCGGCCGCGATGGCGGCCTGGGCTTCGGCGCGGGCCTTGGCGGTCGCCTGGGCATGCGCGGCGAGCGCGGCGTCGGCTTCCGCCTTCGCGGCCCGGGCGGCGTCGAGATCCGCCGCGATACGCGCACGGCGATCCTCGAGCACGGATTCGACGCGCGGCAGGGCGTAATTCACGAGAATGAAGTAGAGCAGGCCGAAGATGATCAGGAGCCAGACGATCTGGCCCGGCCACCATTGCGGATCGAACTGGGGCAGGCCGCCGGACTTGGCTTCCGGCGCGGCGGTGCTTTCTTGGGTCTGGGTCGCCATCGG